>ONAL01000028.1 GCA_900315785.1 uncultured Eubacteriales bacterium | reverse complement strand
GTTTTGTCAAGCCTTTTATTAAAAATTTCTTAAAATTGTTTCAAAAAAACAAGGCACCCACTTTTCGTGAGTGTCTTGTTTCTTAACTAAATGATATTGGCATAAAGCCGTCTTTTTTTATTGTGATTATTGTACGCCTGTTCTTTCCATCTTGTAGCTGATGTTGTTTTCGGAGTAGGTGTAGCCCTTTCCGACGAAGGGTCCGAACAATGTGTTTTTATCCCACTCGGTGCCCTTTACGATGTAAACATACTTGGGCATTTTATCGGGGTTGACTTCCCAGTAATCGAGGAGCCTCTGGCTGACCTCGGACGCGCTGGTGTAGCGGTCGTCGCCAATCCACGCCGAATAGCCCGAGTACTTCATATCGTGAAGCGCCATCATAACCCAGGGGTTCGAGTAGAGCACGAGCATATTATCGCTTTTCATATTCTTGTAGCTCTGGATATCATTGTAAATCTCGTTATACTTCGCGACGGTGTAGTCGGCGGAGTAGATACCCTTCGCGGGGCCTTGCGTAAACTCGGTGTCGAGAGTGTCGATTCCGAACTCCCAGAAGCAGTGAGTGCGCTTGTTGTGGAACTGAACGCCGAACTGAATACCGAGAGCGGCGACAAGCACAACCGAAGCGGCGATGAGCGTGCCCTTATAGAGCTTTGACGAGTCGAACTTGCCGACCATCTCCTTGATGAGCTGAGCGAGGAAGATATATCCCGCAAAATTCACGATAACGAACGCCACGGAGATGATGTGAATACCCTGGTCGGAGCCGAGGAAAGCGAAGAAGCTGTAGAGTATTCCGAGGCAGAAAACCGAGGCAAAAATCGTCTTGGTCTTTTCCTTACAGAGAATGTAGGAGGTAAGACCGATGAAGAACATCGGAATCATAATACAGTTGAAGTACACATCCTCGGATTTCTCAAGCATAAGAGAAAGCGAATAGATTGTGCACGCCGCCGAAATAATAAGGTAGAGCGCGGCTCTCCTGCGGCGGTTTCTGTCGATAATCATACCGATGAGCATAGCGCCGTAAACGCCGAGCGCAATCGGGAAGTAGGTGTTCATATTGTAAATTGATGTGAAGTAGGAATTCACTCTGCCGCCGAAGGTCATACCCTTGAGCCTTGAATAGCTCATCATACGGCTGACGCTCTCGAAGATTTCGCCGATGCTGACTCTCGGAAGGAGCCAGATGAGGAACACGACCGCGAGCGAGGCTGCTCCGACGGTAAACCAGAGCGCGGTTTTTATCGAGAAGAGCTCGCTTCTTAACACGACGTTCGGTAACCTGCCGAGCTTCTTTAACAGATGGTGAATGCCGACGCAGACGACGTAGGTCACGAAAACAAACAGCATATACGGACTGCACAGAACAGCGCCCGCGAACGCAAGACCGCTTAAGATAAGCGGAGTTTTCTTTTCATAAGAGGTTGTCGCCATCGTAACACCCGAGAGCACGAGCAAATCGAGCGCCATCGAGTTGTAGCTGTATGCCATAATATCGAAGGGTGAGAAAAGGAAGAACAGCAGACAGCCGAACAGCGCGATATAGCCGTACTTTCTCAGCCTGTAGTAGACGTAAGAGGCGACCGCGGTGTGGAGCACCGTATAGTAGATTCGCGCGGCGAGGATTATCCCCTCGGTGCCGCCCGTTATAAGCGTGTAGAGCTTGACGAACGGAAGCAGAAGGAAGCCCGACATCTGGGCGAGGTTCCACTCGTGCTTGAACATAACGTCGCCGAGGCTCAGCCTGTGAGGAATCGCGAGGAAGAAGGTTTCGTCATAGTCGCGGTAGCCGTAGTGCGTTTTCCACAGCGCGAAGAAAAACGCCGCAACCATCAGCGATATGAACACGCCGTTCTGCAATCTGAGCTTTGATTTTTCATCAAGCCTCGAGAGAACCTTCGGCTTGCTTTCGGGAACGGCGGTTTTGTTAGCCGTCTTTTTCTTATTAGAACTCATTTTTTCACTTCTTTATACAAAATTTTTATTATTTTTTCGTACAAAACGTACATTTTATTTTAACACATCGCAGATAATATTACAACCTTTATTTTATCCGTGTAAAAACAAGGAAAAATTTAGATATTCTGACGAAAAACTCGCTCTTAACTATTGATAAAACGAGCGTTTTGTTGTATAATTACAGTGACTGTAGAGTTATTCACTCAGAAAGGATTGATGTAAAATGAAACTGAACAAAGTAACCGTTGATGATATCAACGTAAAAGGCAAAAAGGTATTGGTTCGTGTTGACTTCAACGTTCCGCTCAAGGACGGAGTTATCACAAACGACAACCGTATCACAGCCGCTTTACCGACCATCAAAAAGCTCATCGCCGACGGCGGCAAGGTTATCCTCTGCTCTCACCTCGGCAAGCCGAAGAACGGTCCCGAGGAGAAGTTCTCTCTCGCTCCCGTTGCGGTAAGACTCTCCGAGCTTCTTGGTAAGGACGTTGTTTTCGCAAATGACGACGAGGTTGTAGGCGAGAACGCAAAGGCTGCTGTTGCGGCTATGAACGACGGCGACGTTGTTCTTCTCCAGAACACACGCTTCAGAAAAGAAGAGACAAAGAACCTCGAGCCCTTCGCAGGCGAGCTTGCTTCTCTCGCAGAGGTATTCGTTATGGACGCGTTCGGCTCGGCTCACCGCGCTCACTGCTCCACAGCGGGCGTTACAAACCACATCAAGGATACAGCCGTAGGCTACCTTATGCAGAAGGAAATCGACTACCTCGGCAACGCTGTTGAGAACCCCGTAAGACCCTTCGTAGCTATCCTCGGCGGCGCAAAGGTTGCTGACAAGCTCAACGTAATCTCCAACCTGCTCGAGAAGTGCGACACGCTCATCATCGGCGGCGGTATGGCATACACCTTCTTAAAGGCTCAGGGTATGGAAATCGGCAAGTCCCTCGTAGACGACACAAAGCTCGACTACTGCAAGGAAATGATTGCAAAGGCTGAGAGCCTCGGCAAGAAGCTCCTTCTCCCCATCGACACAACAATCGCTGCTGACTTCCCGAACCCGATTGACGCTGAAATCGAGGTAAGCTCCGTTGACGCCGACGCTATCCCCGCTGATATGGAAGGTCTCGACATCGGTCCCAAGACTATGGAGCTCTTCGCTGACGCTGTTAAGTCCGCTAAGACAGTTGTATGGAACGGACCTATGGGCGTATTTGAGAACCCGATTCTCGCAAAGGGCACAATCGCTGTTGCAAAGGCTCTCGCGGAGACCGACGCTACAACAATCATCGGCGGCGGCGACAGCGCGGCTGCTGTTATCCAGCTCGGCTTCGCTGACAAGATGAGCCACATCTCCACAGGCGGCGGCGCTTCTCTCGAATATCTCGAGGGCAAGGTGCTCCCGGGCATCGACGTTATCGCCGACAAATAATAAACTCTGCGGGTAGGTTTCGTACCTGCCCGCTGTTCAAATCGAAAGGAAGTTTTTATTATGAATAAAGCTAAAAGACAGGCTGTTATCGCAGGCAACTGGAAAATGAACAAGACTCCCAAGGAGGCAAAGGTTCTTTTAGAGGAAATCATTCCCGTAGCAAAGGACGCGGGCTGCGAGGTTATCGCTTGCGTGCCCTATGTTGACCTGGCAACAGCTCTCGAGACAGTCGAGGGTACAAACGTAAAAATCGGCGCTGAGAACTGCCACTGGGCTGAGAGCGGCGCTTTCACAGGCGAAATCTCCACAGGTATGCTCAAGGAAATGGGCGTTGAGTACGTAGTAATCGGTCACAGCGAGCGCCGTCAGTACTTCGGCGAGACCGACGAGACAGTCAACAAGAGAACAAAGGCTGCTTTAGCCGCAGGACTTAAGCCCATCGTATGCGTAGGCGAGCTCCTCTGGGAGCGCGAGTGCGACATCACCGAGGAGGTTATCGCCCGTCAGATTAAGCTCGACCTCTATGACGTTTCCGCTGAGGACGCAAAGAAAACTATCATCGCTTACGAGCCTGTATGGGCTATCGGCACAGGCAAGACAGCTACAGCCGACCAGGCTGAGGAGGTTTGCGCGTTCATCCGTGCGGAGCTCGCGAAGAAATATGACGACGAGACAGCTCAGGCTATCACAATCCAGTACGGCGGTTCAATGAACGACGCCAACGCTGCGGAGCTCCTCTCCAAGGAGAACGTTGACGGCGGTCTCATCGGCGGCGCTTCTCTCGTTGCCGCTAAGTTCGGCGCAATCATCGACGCCGCTACAAAGGGCTAAGGTGAACCTTATATGAAGAAACCTTTATTACTTATGATATTGGACGGCTTCGGCATTGCTCCTCCCGAGGGAAACGCCATTGCCGCCGCAAACACTCCCAACCTTGACGTTCTCTTCCGCGAGAACCCCCTCACGCAAATCGGCGCTTCGGGTCTTAACGTAGGTCTCCCCGACGGTCAGATGGGCAACAGCGAGGTCGGTCACACCAACATCGGCGCGGGCAGAATTGTTTATCAGGAGCTCACCAGAATCACAAAGACTATCGACGACGGCAAGCTCGGCGAGAACGAGGCTATCGTCAACGCTATGGACAAGGCGCTCGAGAACAACTCGAGTCTCCACCTGATGGGACTTATGTCCCCGGGCGGCGTTCACAGCCACATCACTCACCTTTACGGAATCCTTGAGCTCGCGAAGGCAAAGGGTCTCACAAAGGTATATGTTCACGCGTTCCTCGACGGACGTGACGTTCCCCCTGCTTCCGCTAAGGAATATGTCGCCGAGGCGGTCGAGAAAATGAACGAAATCGGCGTGGGCAAGATTGCCACCGTTTCGGGACGTTACTACGCTATGGACAGAGACAACCGCTGGGAGCGCGTCGAGAAGGCTTACTCGGCACTCGTTTACGGCGAGGGCGTCGAGGCTGACTGCCCCGTTTCTGCTATTCAGGACAGCTACGACAACGAGGTAACGGACGAGTTCGTTGTTCCGATTGTCGTCAAGGGCGGCGATACAATCAAGGCGAACGACAGCGTTATCTTCTTCAACTTCCGTCCCGACAGAGCGCGAGAGATTACAAGAACTCTTGTTGACCCCGAGTTCACGGGCTTTGAGAGAAGAAACGGCTTCTTCCCCCTCACATATGTATGTATGACTCAGTACGACGCGACAATGCCCAACGTTGACGTCGCGTTCAAGCCCCAGAGCCTCGAGAACACTCTCGGCGAGTATATCTCCAAGCAGAATATGCGTCAGCTGAGAATTGCCGAGACCGAGAAGTACGCTCACGTAACGTTCTTCTTCAACGGCGGCGTTGAGAAGCAGTACGAGGGCGAGGACAGAATCCTCGTCAAATCCCCCGCAGTCGCTACATACGACCTGCAGCCCGAGATGTCGGCTCCCGAGGTTACGGCGAAGCTCGTACCCGCAATCGAGAGCGGCGAATATGATATGATTATCTTAAACTTCGCAAACTGCGATATGGTAGGTCACACAGGCGTGTTTGACGCGGCTGTAAAGGCTGTTGAAGCGGTCGACACCTGCGTAGGCGAGGTTTGCGAGGCGGTCGCGAGAATGGGCGGCACAACGCTCATCACCGCGGACCACGGCAACGCGGACAAGATGGTTGAGGACGACGGCAAGCCGTTCACCGCTCACACCACAAATCCCGTTCCGTTCTGCGTTGTGGGTTATGAGTGCGAGCTGAGAGAAGGCGGCGTGCTCGCCGATATCGCTCCGACAATGCTCGAGATTATGGGCCTCCCCCAGCCCGAAGAAATGACAGGCAAGAGCATTATTAAACACTAAACAAAAAGGTCGTGAACCTCGGTTCACGACCTTTTCTGTTGAAAGGAGCTTACGGCTCCTTTTTTTCTTGTTCTTCTTTCATTTTTCTGAGCGTTTTGCGCTTCATCATCTTGCCGTTGAAGAAAAGGTACTCGTCGTCGTCCTTTCTCTCGTCGAGGTCAAGAGCGGAGAAGTCGAGCGGCTCGTCGTCCTCGGGCTTCTTGTTCTCGTCGCGGATTCCAGCGTCCTCGGCTCCCGTTGACGAAATCATCGTCGCCATATCCTTGAAGCAATAGAAATTGATGACAAAGAACACCGTTGACGGCACGAAAACCGCGATAAACGCGAGCACCACGATGTTTCTGACGAGCAAATCGGGAATGACGATATAGAACGTCGCGGTCATCAGGAAGGTCAGAAACAGACCGATTGTCGCAAAGAAGTTGTTCTTAATCTCGCCGAAGCTCATCAGCGCCGAGTTCTTGTAGATGTTTCTGAGGCTCAAATCGAAGGTGACCGTCATTGTCGGCACATTGTAAGCCGTAAAGAGCGCGGCAATCGCAATCATAATCACCAAGCCGAGCGGTATGTAGAAAAACGCGTTCTGCTCGCCGAGCCGCCAGTAAAGCGCGATTGACGAATAGCAGAAGAAGTAGGCGAGGTAATAGACAACGCCGTGAATCAGAAATCTGAGGAAGTTTTCCCTGAGCGCCTTAAAATACTGTGAGCACACTCTGACGTCCTCGTCGCCGCGAGCGAGATTTCGCGTAACCGTGACCACGCCCGAAAGGAACGGGAAGCAGAGCACAATCGGCAGAAGTCCCAGAAATCCGTTGTTCAGCCCCGTAGCCGAGTTAATCAGCGTGACCGCGGTGATAAACACCGCGGCGGGCACGGCAAACAGCAGATTTACCAAAATCAGCTTGTGCAGGCTCTTGAAATAGCCGTTAAAAAACCGCACAAAGCCCAGTCTGTTTTTATCCAAATCTATCCCCCATTTTGTCAGAAAAATATCCCAGCCAGCCCTTGCCACAACGCGGTGTCAATCAGCGAAGCGGCAAAGGTGACAATCAAATATTTTAACCCTCTTTTTGTGTATTTTTTGAGCGGCTCCTTAAAGCCGACCGAATTTTTCAGAAATACCGAGCCGAAAAGCCGTCTGAACATATAGTACGCGGAGCTCAGCTCGTAAATCAGCGCAAAGCTGAACAAAAGCGCTCCGGGCAGAATCACCACGAGATAAAACACAATTCCCTTGAGCCCGTAGCTTATCAGAAGATATCCAGCGCTGACGCCGATTCCGTAGCCCTTTGCGAACGCCAGAAACGGCAGAACGGCTATTCCCCAGAGACTTAGCCCCAGCAGAAACGCCGACAGCAGAAACAGAAAGTCCGAGCCGAAGCTCGCCGCGAAGGCGTTCAGCGCTCCGCCCGAGAGCCTCTCGGGCATATTTGTGGTGAAGAAAAAGTCAAGGTTCCTGAGCGTTTCGGGCTTCAAGCCGCCCGCCGTGAAGCAGCCGCAGGCAAGTCCCGCGACGAGCGTCACCGAGAAAATGATAACGCTTCCCCACTTTTTCACAGTCCGTCTGAGCTCGGGTACGAGCTTTGAGATTTTTGAGCCTACGCGCTCTCTTTTGTTTCTGTAGGTAAAAACAATGCCCTGCATACAATCCCTCTTTCAGTAACTTGTCCTACTGAAAAATATGCGGGACAGGGCGCATTTATTCCCTCATCAGCTCACCGCGAAGCTCGGATTGCCCGAACAGGAGTACTGCATATTATACTTGTTGGAGCTTCCGTCAACGCTGTAGTCGCCGAACATAAAGAGCTCGACCTCGTCAATCCGACGGTAGAGCAATCCCCAGTAGCACGTGCCGCTCGCGTGATGACGCGCAAGCATCCAGTTGCGGAATTTGCTGTAATTGATATTCCTGAGGTCGCGCACGGTTGTGTCCATTGTGCGCCTTGTGACGTAGCTTCTGCTGACATAGCCCGTGAGGCTTCCGACCTTGACGTTAAACCACTTGTTCTTGTAAACCTTGGCGGAAACGAGCTTGACGGTCGTGTAAGCCGAGAGCGATTTGAGCTGCTTGGAGCCAGCGTCGGGGCTCTCTCTGAGCGCTACGCCCTCGCCGTTTATGTAGCCCTTGAGGTGGTTGCTTTCGGTTCCGTAGGTGTTCTTGAGAATATCCATATTTTCGGAATTAATCTCCAGAGCATAGGCTCCGAGGTTGTACGAGAAGCACACAAGCGCGTCGAACTGCGCCTGATTGAAGCGGATATCGTTCTCGCGCAGAAGCTTGTTGACGCGCGAGGTGAAGCCCGAGTCGTTGACGGTCTTGACCAGATAAGCATACGCCTCCGCCTTGGTCATTCCGTTGTAGAAGGTCGTGCCCTCATAGACAACTCTGCCGTAGCCGACTGTGGGAGTATCCGCTACGAGCTGGTCGGGAGTAACATTTGAAAGGTACCCCTCAAAGCTCGCTATATTCTTGATAAGCGCCGTTGTGGCGCGTTTTTCGTCTGTGTTCGAAGCCGAGCGCGTTGTCGCGTTGTTCACAAAGAACGTGGAGCGTCCGCCGTTCGAGGTCGACCACTTCGTCGTTGCCGCCGTGTGGGAATATGCCTCGATTGTGTAGCTGCCCGCCTTGTTCATTGTGGTTTCGGCTGTCCAGATAAGTCTGCTGCCGCTGACGCTCTTGGTCGGGTTCTTAACCCAGCTCGATTTGCCGCTCTGGTCGGTCAGACGGAACTTGACCGCCGTTCTGCGCGAGTCGGTAATCGCGTAGAGCTTGACCTTGTTTTTGAGAAGCACGGAGTTCTGCGAGGTATATACAAACCTGACAGGCTCGGGGTTTCTGACCGAGACGACGCAGTCGCGCTCGCCCGACGAGGTGCTCGCCGAGATGATGACCCTGCCCTTTTTTCTGCCGTACACAAATCCGCCGTCAACCGTGGCGATTGAGGTGTCGCTCGAGCTCCAGCTTGCGTTTGAAGCTGATTTGAGATAGAGCGTTGTGCCCGCGAAAATAGTCGCCTCGTCCTCGGTGATGTTAATCCCCGAATTTGACTTGACGGTGAAGGTCTTGACCTTTTTGAGGTCGCCGCTCGTTACGGTGACCTTGGCGGTTCCAGCCGAAACACCCTTGACCCAGCCCTTGCTGTCAACCGTGAGAACGTCGGTGTTGCTGCTGCTGTACCTGTACGCGGATTTTCCGCCCGAGGGCGTAATCACCGAGTAACAGCCCGAATAGAGCGTGGATTTTGTGACGCTCAGGCTGATAACTCGCTTCTTTATCGTAACCTTGCAGATTGCCGTGTCGGAATTGCTGCGCGCGTAAACCTTAGCCGTGCCCGCGCCGACAGGAGTAACCTTGCCGCCCGAGCTGACCGTTACAACCGAGGTGTCGGAGCTCGAGAAGGTGACGGGTCTTGCGCACCGCACATTCAGCGCGACAGGGTCGTCGTCAGCGAAAAGCTCGAGCTGAGCGCTCGAAAGCGTGACCTCTGCCTTCCTGACCGTCAGAGTTGAGCTGACACTCTTGGTGCCCGCCTTCGCGGTGATGGTCGTCGTGCCCTCGCCCGTACAGGTCACAACTCCGTTCCAGACCGTGCCCACCTTTTTGTTTGAGCTTGTCCACGAAACGGCGCAGCCAGTGGTATTGACGAAGTTCGAATAAGTAACGGTGTAGCCCTTGTAGCCCGTAACGCTCGCGGGAATGTAGAGCTGATTTTTGTTGATAGTGAGGTAATCGCGGTGAACGTAGCCCTTCTGACCGCCGATGAGCCTGATGTGATACCAGTCGCCGTTATAGAGCTTGGCGTTCAGAAGCTTCACGCGCGAGCCCTTGGCGGGGTTCGCGATTACGCTGCAATTGGTTCCGGCACCGCTTCGGATGTTGACCTCCGCGGTGTTGATGTGCGCCGTCGGGTACGAGTTCGCCGCGGAAGCCGAAAAAGCCGAAGCCGCGACAATCAGAACCAGTACCGCGAGCGCCGCGGTTAATGATTTCAAAACTCTCATAATCCTTACCTTTTTTCAAAACTCATTTCATTCTGAAAAGCCTGTCCCTTACCCTGATTATGTAATTTGTGACGAGAATCGTTACGAAGGCATCGTAGAGCGGAAACACAATCTCGCCCGCAATCAGAAATACCCACGGAATATAAAACCCGCCGATTGTAAACTCGCTGTCTGGTATCATCAGGATGAGCTTACAAACAAAGAACGCGGCAATAATGCACACGTTGAAAACGGCGTACTTGATGATGTACTGAACCGCTCTTGACCTGAGCCGCTCGATACAGCTCTTGATTATCGGATAGAATCCGAAAAACGCGGTAAAGTACACGACCGCCTCCTTGTCTCCTGCCAGAAACGCCGAAAGCAGCGACACGGCGGCAAACGCCGCGAGCGCCCATTTCCAGCCGAACTCGATTACCACAGCGACGAGCAGAACGCCCGCAAGCACGGGAAACGAGTAGGTTCCGACAGGAATAAGGCTCGTCATAAGCATAATGACGAGCGACAGCGCGGACACAAGTCCGCAGAACGCGACCCTGAAACTGTCCTTCTTAGCCATCAGCAGCAACCTCTGCACAGGCAGTCCATACACATAAGACCCGCGCAGATATCGCATACCCCGCACTGGCTCTGCTGATTCATACCTGTTGTGTTATAGCCGCCGTAGCCGAAGCCTTGCTGACGCGTCATATTGTTGAGCGCCTGGCGGTACTCCATATTATTCGGCTCCATTGTACACGCTCTCTGGAAGTGCGTAGCCGCCTGCTGAGCCCAGCCGCGTCTGTAGTAGCACATTCCTCTGAGGAAGTACCACTCGGCGCTGTGGTCGCCTGTTACGCCGTCGAGAATACGCTCTGCCTCGTCAAGACGGTTCTGCTGAATCATAACTCTGACGTTCGCGTACTCGGAGGACGCGTTGTAGGAACCGCCGTAGCCGCCCGCGGAGCCGTAAGCCGAACCGCCGTTCTTCTTCTCCTGCATAATCGCGTCGTAGGCTTCGTTGACTTCCTTCATCTTCTCCTCAGCCAAATCGGCGAGAGGACTGTCGGTGTAGTTGTCGGGGTGATATTTTTTTGCCAGGTTTCTGTACGCAGCCTTAATCTCGCTTTCGCTCGCTGTTCGGCTTACGCCCAGAACTTCATACGGATCCTTCATATAATCCTTCCTTTACCTTGTCCAAAATCTCGGTCTGAACGCTCGGCAGACCGCGTAAGATAATGTTGTCGATAATCCCTCTGAAATCCACCGTATCCAAAAGGTTGTACGCGTCAAAGACGCTCGCGGCGGCTTGGGAGAGATTAGCGCTCATAACATCAAATTTGTTTTCCTGTATATCCTTAAACGGGTTAAAGTTACCCGACTTAACGTCATCGGGATAGTCGTCGACCGCGTCGATTAGGTAGATAAATCTGCCCGTTCCGTAGCCAATCTGACTGTAAATCCGCCTCTCCGATTCGGTCTCGGCTTCGAGCTCCAGAACCCTCGCGAGCATTGTCGCCGTCGGGTCCGCGGCTCGGTCGAGCCCGCATTCGGGGTCGCTCTCAGCCTCAGCCTGAGCCATCATCATCTCGGAGACGATTTCGTCGAGCTCGGGATAACGCTTAGCGGCTTTCTTTCGCCAGCGCGAAAACAGCGGTTTCACAAGTTTGTACAGTCCCCGTTTGAAAAACGAGCTGTCGCCGATGTTGTCTATAAGCTTATTATACGCGAGAATCACGCTCAGAGCCGCCGCCTTTGAGTCCGCGTCGTCTGTACACTGACAGAACTTGCACTTTTTGAGCGGATTGAAACGGCACCTGCCGTCCTTAAAGCCCGAGCAGGAACGCCGAACGGACATAAGAAAAATCGAGTAGAACGTGCAGTCGTAGCTGAGAATAAACCTCGTGACAAAGGAATAGTCCTTGCCGAGCCGCTTGCAGAGCCCGCAGTACGCCGCCTTGTACGCGTCGTATTCGCGCACAAGCAATTCACTTTTTTGAATTCTTATATATCCGAACACAGTTTTTCCCTCACGCGCATATATAGTCATTATTGATTATACAGCAAATTCAGTCTCAGGACAAGGGTTAAAATGCGGAAAATGTATGTTATTATTGAAAAATCACCCGCTTTACGGTATAATGGTAGGCGAAAACTGTGATAACAGGTTGATGAACATATGAATGTGTACGATTTTGACAAAACAATATATGACGGCGACTCGACAATGCACTTCTACCTTTTCTGTCTGAGACGTCATCCGAGGATTTTTCCGCTCGCCGTTCCGCTGGTTCGCGGCGCGATAAAATACTATGTGCTAAACCGCGGCACCAAGACGATGATGAAGGAGAAGATGTACCGCTTTCTGTTAAAGATTGACAGCGAGCGCGATATCCCCGACTTCTGGGCAAAGAACAGGCGCAAAATCAAGCGCTGGTACCTCGAGCAGAAGCAGGAGAGCGACCTTGTGATTTCCGCCTCGCCGTACTTTCTGCTCCGTCCGATTTGCGACGAGCTCGGCATAAAGCACCTCATCGCCTCAGATGTGGACGTCAAGACAGGTCTCTACACGGGCGAAAACTGCCACGGCGACGAGAAGGTCAGACTCTTTAAGGAGAAATACGGCGGCGAAATCGACGAGTTCTACTCCGACAGCCACAACGACGACCCGCTCGCGCGCCTGAGCAAAAAAGCCTTTATGGTCAAGGGCAGCAAGCTCACACCGTGGGAATTCAAATAACAGCACAAAAACAAACCGACCCACTTTCGTGAGTCGGTGTTTTTGCTGCCTGTATTATTTCTCAAAAACAGCGCCTGTCGAGCCTGAGGTTACGAGCTTTGCGTAACGCTTGATGTAGCCCGAAAGCTCCTTTGTCTTGGGAGTGAAGTTCTTTCTTCTCTCCTCGATTTCCTCGTCGCTGACGTGGAGCGTGAGCGCGCGTCCCGTGATATCCACGGTAACCGTGTCGCCTTCCTCGATAAGTCCGATAAGACCGCCCGAAGCAGCCTCGGGGCTGACGTGACCGACAGCCGCGCCGCGTGTAGCGCCGCTGAAACGTCCGTCGGTGATGAGCGAAACAGAGCTGTCAAGACCCATACCCGCGAGAGCAGAGGTCGGAGCGAGCATTTCTCTCATTCCGGGACCGCCCTTGGGACCCTCGTAGCGGATAACAACAACGTCGCCGGGGTTAATCTTGCCGCCGTAGATAGCGTCGCAGGCGTCCTCTTCGCAGTCAAATACGCGTGCGGGACCTGTGTTCTTCATCATATTGGGAGCAACCGCGCCCTGCTTTACAACCGCGCCGTCGGGAGCGATGTTGCCGAAGAGAATCGCGATACCGCCGTCCTGTCTGAGCGGCTCCTCAACCGTGTGGATAACCTCGCCGTCGGGAGCGGGAGCGTCCTTGATTCTGTCGCCGACCGTGCCGCTTACGGTGATACAATCCTCGTTGATAATGCCCTTCTTGGAGAGCTCCTTCATAACAGCGGGGATACCGCCCTTCTCGTTGAGGTCGGTGATAAAGATTTTGCCCGCGGGATTGAGCTTGCAAATCTGCGGAGTTGTCTTGCTGATTTCGTCGATAATATTGATGTCAACGGGAACGCCCGCCTCATAGGCGATAGCGAGCAGATGAAGCACGGTGTTCGAGGAACAGCCGAGCGCCATCTCACATCTGAGCGCGTTCTCGAAGCTCTTTTCGTTGATGATATCTCTGGGTCTGATGTTCTTCTCGAGAAGCTCCATAACCCTCTCGCCCGCTTCCTGAGCAAGCGCGCGTCTTGCGCCCGAGATTGCGGGACGTGTGCCGTTTCCGGGAAGTCCCATTCCGATAGCCTCTGTCAGACAGTTCATCGAGTTAGCCGTGTACATACCCGAGCAGGAGCCGCAGGTCGGACAAGCGTGGTCCTCGTAGGCTGTGAGCTCCTCGTCCGTGATTTTGCCCGCAGCGTGAGCGCCGACATACTCGAACATCTCGGAAAGACCGTATCTCTCACCCTTGTACTCACCGGGGAGCATAGGACCGCCAGAAACAAAGATTGCGGGAAGGTTGAGTCTGCAAGCCGCGAGAAGCATACCGGGAACAATCTTGTCGCAGTTCGGGATGAACACAACCGCGTCGAGCGGATGAGCCGTAAGCATAACCTCGATAGAATCCGCGATGAGCTCACGGGAGCAAAGGCTGTACTTCATACCCTTGTGGTTCATTGCGAGACCGTCGCAAACGCCGATTGTGTTGAACTCAAAGGGAACGCCGCCCGCGTTGCGGATACCCTGCATAACCTTCTGTGAAATATCGTTTAAGTGCTTGTGACCCGGGATATAGTCCGACTTGGAGTTGACGACCGCGATAAACGGACGCTTGATTTCCTCGTCTGTCAGTCCCATAGCCTTGAGAAGCGAACGCTGAGGAGCACGCGTCGCGCCTGTTTTCATTAAATCTGATCTCATAATAAAACCACCTTTTAATAGATTTTAATACTGATTAATATATTATCACATTGATAATGTAAAATCAAGATGGACTTGCGCGCATAAATGGTGTAAAATATTTTTGCAAAACCTGTCACAAAAGTATTTTCGAATCGGTTATATATATAGATAGGAGTGATACATATGAAAAAAACAATCTCAATTATCCTTTCGATAATTATGACGGTGGGCGCAATCGCGCTTCCCGTAAGCACATCGGCGGCAACCTCAAGGGTTAAGCTCAAAAGCTCAGAGGCAGCGCTCAGGCTCACGAGCAGAGACGGCAAGACAGTCCGCGGCAATACCAGAATCCGCGTGACAGCTCAGAAGGGCGTCAAGCTAAAAAAGCTCAGCTACAAGAGCTCCGACGCCTCGGTAGCGGTCGTCAGAACAAACGGCAGAGTAGTCGCGAAGAAACAGGGCTCGGCAAAGATTACCGTAAGCGTGCGTTTTACCTACAACAAAAAGTCGTACACCAGAAAGCTCGGCTTCAGGGTAAAGGTCACTGACAGACGCCGCGACGACAAGCTCGCAGCGTTCTCCAACAAGCTCTACGCGCTCTGCGCTAAGTCCGAGAAAGGCAACTACACGATGTCGCCGCTTTCCGTATACTTTGCTCTGGCAATGCTCTACGAGACAGGCGACGCTCAGGTAAAGAGCGAAATCCTCGCCCTCACCGAAATGAGCGACAGCGATATCGCAAAGACAGGCGAAATCTTCAAAAAGCTCTGCAAAAGCTACACGGACTTTGAGGGCAAGGAAATCGCAAAGCTCAGTCTCACCAACTCAATCTGGTACGACGACAGCGAAAACCCGAACGAAAAAGCCGTAAAGAGCCTCGAGGACAAGCTCAGCTGTACGCTTCACAAAACCCCGTTCAGCACCGACAACCGGAAGGCTAACAAGGAAATCCGCGAATTCATCAAGAAGGAAACGAACGGAATGATTGACCGCGACTTCGCGCTCAGCCCGAGCACTCTCTACGCGCTCATCAACACGCTCTACTTCAAGGACGTCTGGGATATGGAAAGCCGCAACGGTCTCAGCACCGAAAAGCGCGCTTTCAAAACCACGGACGGCACCAAAAAGGTCGACTTCCTCGAGGGCGAATACCTCGACGGCAGAGTTCAGGAGACCGACGAAGCGCAGTATTTCTACGCTCAGACAGCTCACGGCTACAAGGTCAAGTTCGTTCTTCCCAAGTCGGGTCACACACTCAAGGAAGCTATGAACCCCGACAGCCTCACGGAAATCAACGCAAAGTCCGACTTCAAGCCTGTCGACGCGAACGGCACAAAGCACTATACACGCTGCATTTTCCCGAAGTTCAAGATTGAGTCCGAAACGCCGCTCAAGCAGATTCTCGAGAAAAACGCCAACCTCAGTCAGGCTTTCACGGGCTTTGACTCACCTCTCACCGACAGCACTCCGCTCAAGGTTTCCGACATCAAGCACCACACCGTGCTCGACGTGAACGAAAAGGGCGTAGAGGGCGCGGCGGTAACCGTCATCGCTATGGAAGCGGCTGCGGCTCCCGACTTTACACCCAAGAAGTTCCACGACTTCGTGCTCAACAGAGCGTTCGGGTTCATCGTAACAACCCCCGACGACGTAGTAATGTTCGCGGGTCAGGTCAAGAATCCGTAAACAATTACCATACCAAAAACCTAAGGGAGCGGATTTCCGCTCCCTTTATAATTTTTGATAGAATTCTGTTGATTTTTTTCGACTTTTAGTGTATAATATATAAAAGTATATCTATTTCACAACGGAGTACCGAAAATGAAACAGGAATTAAAAGGCACAGGCTTAATCCGAGGAACCGCGACAGGCAAGGTCAGAATCATCGACTGCTCCTGTCCCAAGTTCGAGATTCATAAAATAGACGACACCGACGGGGAGCTGGGTCGCTTTATCCGCGCGCTCAAAACCTACTGCGACAACACACGCGACAGGATTGAGCTTATCAAAAAGACGATGGGCAGACGCGAGGCGGAGATTCTGAACACCCATATCAAGATGACCCACGACCTCGCAATCCGTTCGGAGCTGATAACGAAAATCAGCGGCGGAATGTGCGCCGAACAGTCTCTCTCCGAGGTCTGCGAAAGCTACATCAACCGCTTTCTCGACGCGGACGCCGAGTTCGTAAGGCGGCTCGCAATCGACGTTATGGACGTCGAAACCTGTATTATGAATCTGCTCCTCGGCAAAAAGGACGTCGCGGTCGAGCACTTCGACGAGGACACCGTAGTTGTCACGAACGAGATTACGCCGTCGGTTATCGCAAGGCTCGACAGGCTCCACACCAAGGCGATTGTCGTCGGCAGAGGCAGCAAGCACAGCCACAGCGCTCACCTCGTAAAGGCGATAAAGATTATCGGAGTTCATAACATCGAGAACGTCGCGAGCCTTCTCCATAACGGCGAAACCGTAGTCGTCAACGGCAGCGCGGGCACCGTAAAGGTAGTGGCATAAACATAAAATTATAAAACAAAACGGCTCTCACGAGCCGTTTTTCTGCGTTTTATGGCAAGTTACAATTGCTCACTGAGGAAGTCCTCGAGCACATCGTCAAAATGAACGGGGTCAAGCTGAGCCTCGTTGCACCTGCGGCACAGCTCCTCGACGGCGCCGCGGTTGAACGTGATGTCAAAAACGCTCCTCACAATCTGCACACCGTAGCCCTCGCCCGAATTCTGCGGATTAAGCACACAATATTCAACCATAACGACCCCCAATATAAATGTGAATATTCTTGACGTTTTCTTAATTATATTGAGAAACCGAACATATGTCAATAATTATTACAATCTTGTAACCAAAAATTTGTAAATTTTTTTCACATTATTATCTGTCATTATCTTTTTCGCCGCTGAACTTCCTCGCGACGTTCAGTCCCGAATTCAACACCTTGCCGCGCTTGACAATCCCCGAGCCGTACCGTCCGCGGATTTTGTCGAGAGTTTTGTCGAGCCGCTCGTCGCGCTCGCTGCTCAGGCTCTCAGCCTCGCCGAAAAGCGACATCTGGACGCCAGCGTCCCTGTCCTTGGTCAGATTCGAGAGCGTAATGCTGATGAGCCGCAGCGGTCTGCGGTTCTTCCACATCTCCGAAAGCAGCCGCTTCGCCGTCTCGTAGACCGCCTTAGTCGTGTCAATCGGCGAAGGGAGCTGACATTGGTGCGACTTGTTCTTAAAATCGAGAAACCGAATCGTAACCGAAACGCTGTACGCCCTCGCGCCGTCAGCCCTCATATGCCGCGAAACGCTGTCCGCGAGCTCCAGCAGAATCGCGTGCGCCGCGTCGTCGGTCTTGACGTCGTCCTCGAGCGTGACGGAATTGCTGTAGCTCTTCGCCTCCTCACGCTCGGCGCGCACAGGCGAATTGTCGATACCGTTAGCGTAGTTATGGCACTGCGCGCTCAGCTTCTCGCCGAGCAGCGACTTCAAGCCGTTCTCGTCAAAAAGCGCAAGGTCGCCAATAGTTTTAATACCGAAATCGTTCAGCTTTTTTGCGGTTGAGCCGCCGACAAAGAGCAAATCGCCGACGGGCAGCTTCCACATTTTTTCGGGAATCTCCTCGGGAAAGAGCGTGTGAACCCTGTCGGGCTTCTCAAAATCGCTCGCCATCTTCGCGCAGAGCTTGTTCTCGCCGATTCCGACATTCACGGTGAAGCCGAGCTCCGACTTAATCCTGTCCTTAATCTCGTACGCAAGCGCAATCGGGTCGGGATAGATGTGAGAGGTGCCCGTGAAATCGAGAAAGCACTCGTCAATCGAGAACTCCTCGACCACAGGCGCGTACGCCCTGCAAATGTCCTTAAACGCCTTCGAGCACCGCGAATAAAGCCGAAAATCGGGCGGCGCGATAACGAGCGACGGGCACTTCCTCAGCGCGAGCGCAATCGGCTCGCCCGTCCTGATATTATACTGTTTTGCGGGTATAGACTTCGCCAGCACAACGCCGCGCCTGCTCTCGGGACTGCCGCCGATACACGACGGCACGAGCCGCAAATCAGCCTCGCCGCGCCCGACTCGCCGAACCGACTCCCACGACAAAAACGCGCTGTTCACGTCTATGTGAAAAATCAACCTTTTCATAAATTCAATCCCAAACAATTAACCGTTACAAATCCGTTAGAGAACATTAGTTCTAGTAAATTATACCACTTCTCTCCCCCGTTTGCAACCCCCTGCGCAAACAAAAACGCCGCAGTCCCCCACGGCGTGAATTTATTTACTTTTCGCTATCTTCGCCTTTGAAATCTTATGCTACATTATTTCACATAAACCATTTAAGAAATCTCGCGTACTTCGTTTTCTTATACAGCAACAGAATAAGCATTCCAACAACCAAGGTAATAACCGAAATAGTCACAAAATAAACGATACTGTTCATCTTATTACTTTCAAAACAAATTGAAAACAGCGTTATTACCAAAGGATGCATGCAATATATTATAGTACTCAGTTTTCTGATTTCAAAACTGCGTTTCAACCTCACAGGCGAAATTTTAACAGCAATAAAAATGAATAACACTGCCGGAAGTGTGAAAATCAGACAAGGCGATGTATTCTTTGACACACAAAAATACAGAATCATTCCCTCAAAGGAGAATAACAAAAAGAAGCTGACA
Source organism: uncultured Eubacteriales bacterium (assembly GCA_900315785.1). GTDB lineage: Bacteria > Bacillota > Clostridia > Oscillospirales > Acutalibacteraceae > Ruminococcoides. Next base: position 750 of record ONAL01000028.1, on the reverse strand, counting down.
GCAAGCGCCCATAATAAACCTTTTTTGAGCTTAATCTTGTCACACAACAGCGCTAACGAACAAATGGGAACAACAGCAAAAAGCACGGTATTCATTCTCGGCCAGATGTCTCCGAGCTTGGTCATCCATCTGAGAAAAGAGATATTAAGAAAACTGTACGAACCGTTCAACAACTGTATTATGTATAAAACACCTGATAATACGAAAAGAACCCTTTTTCCGAAAAAACGTAATATCGCGTACATAATGGGTATTGCGTATATCAGACTGATAACAAACCAAAGGTGAAAGTGGCTTGAATTAATAAAAAAACTCAGCGCATAGCCCTTAATATTTGCAAACGTCAAACAGCCTGCGGAGCTCCAGAAAAACACATCCTGTATCAAATAGACAAGCGACCAAAGGCAGTAAAGCAGTCCGACTCTGATTAAGTACTTTTTAAGCTTTTGAAGATTGCCCGCTCCCCTTATTATCTTTCCGTTTTCCATCTTTATGACCATTCCTTTCCGCTGCGCGGAAGGCACAAAAAGAAATGAAACCTTTTCTGCTTCTAACGCAGCAAGTTAAAATGTGTTAGAATATTCTTGAGAAAGCAGGCACACTACAGAGCACGTGAAGGTGAGTAGGCTCAGCTTGTGCTGGACTGAATCTTTATGTGTGCCGGATGCTCTTTCAAGCACAAATAAGTAGGGCATTGAACCCTGTAACCTTATCTTTGGAGAGACGGACTACTTCAATCTTTCAGCGAGC
>ONAL01000034.1 GCA_900315785.1 uncultured Eubacteriales bacterium | reverse complement strand
GCGGGAAAATCGCACGTACGGTTCCGTGAGGGGCAGTAGGCAAGCCTTTCACTTGAGAATAAATTGAAAGGAGTGTCGAGACTGTCTACTCGACGGAATCCCGATGAAGCGGAAAATAGCTTTATTTCTGGCGCTGACGCTGGTATTCTCGGCGTTCTTCGCGCTCAGCCCGATTTCCGCTTACGCGGAAGAGACCGAGTATACCGACCTGTACGACGACAGCAGTCTGCTCGGAAAGTATTCTCCCGCGGAGATTTACGAAGCCAACAAAGACGCGTGCGACTTCATCGCCGCTCAGGTTCGCGAGCTAAAGGAAGTTATCAATCTGCGCTCCTACAACCTCGACAGCAATCATATGGGCGAGATTTTCTACAGCGTAATCTGTGAGAACCCCGATATTTTCTATGTGCTTTCAAGCACCATCAGCACCACCTCGACAATGGACGACTTTGTCGTGTCGATTCAGCCCGAATACACCTTTAATAAAGCGCAAATCCCGAGTGAAATCGAGAAGTTCAACGCGGCGAGCGCAAAGTTCCTCAGCGGCGTTGACAGCGGTTGGAGCGATATCGTCAAAGCCCGCTATATTCACGACCTGCTTGCTCAGTACACCGAGTACGAGATGGACTACGGCTCAATCAGCAGCGCCGACCCCGATTTCTACGATAAAATGCGGATTTATACGTCCTACGGTCCGATTGTGAACGGCGTCGCCGTATGTGAGGGCTACACGATGGCATACAACTATCTGCTTGCGCGCGTCGGAATCCGCGGTTACTCCGTCCGAAGCGCGGTCGCCAGACACGCCTGGTCGATTGTGAAAATCGGCGCCAGCTATTACCACGTCGATGTCACTCACGACGACCCGATTTATGACAACCTCGGACGTTCGGCTCACAACAACTTTTTAAAGAGCGACACATACTTTGCAAACGACGGCGACGATAACCACGTCAGGTGGATTTTCGGCGAAAAGGCGAGTGACACAAGCTATGACTCTTATTGGTGGAACGACGTTGACACGGCGATTTATCCCTACAGCGGCAAGGAATATTACATCGACCAGAACTACAATAATCAGCGAATCTTTGCGCTTGTTGCCCGAGACAGCTCGGACAAAATAAGCGATGTTTATGTGAACTCCGACAGGTGGTACGTCAAGAACACCCCGGGTGCAGTCTGGAGCAAGAGCTTCGGCTATCTCACCGCCGACAATAAATATTTTTATTTCAACGATACCTCCAGGGTGTACAGACTCGAAAAGGGCAAGACTCAACCCGAGGTTATTTATACAAAGCCCGACGCGGAACAAAGAGACCTATTCGGACTTGCTTTCAAGGGAAGCGACCTCTACGCGGCGTTAAAGGAAAACCCGAACACAGCTGACGAGGTAACAAAAGTCTACACCCCCGAAGTGCCGACAGAGCCCACGACAGAAGCTCCCTCAACAGCGGTACCGACAACGGCAGAGCCTACGACTGAAGCTCCCACAACAGCGGTACCGACAACGGCAGAGCCCACAACCGAAGCGCCCACAACAACGGCACCGACAACGGCAGAGCCCACGACCGAAGCTCCGACGACAGCGGCGCCTACTACAGCAGAGCCTACAACCGAAGCTCCCACAACTGCGGCACCGACAACGGCAGAGCCTACAACCGAAGCGCCCACAACAGCGGCACCGACAACGGCGGAGCCTACAACTCAAGCTCCCACAACCGCTCCGATAAAAACCACGGTAATCAAAAAAACAATAAGTATGTACATCAGGTACAAGTCGACCGTGACAATCGAGGGCAAATCAAAATGCACCTACTCCACGAACAACAAAAAGGTTGCCGTGGTAAGCACCCGCGGCGTTATTACTGCGAAAAAAGCAGGCACGGCGGTAATCACAATCAAGGCGACGGGCGTGGTCGTCCGTCTCACCGTCAAGGTCAAGAACCCGACGCTCAACAAGTCAAAGCTCAGTCTCAAAAAGGGCAAGACCTTTACCGTCAAGGTCAAGGGCGGAAGCGGCCGCGTGACCTTCAAATCCTCGAACAAAAAGGTCGTAACCGTCAGCACAAAGGGCAAGCTGAAAGCCATAAAGCGCGGCACGGCGACAATCACCGTCACCGTCTGCGGAATCAAGCTCAAATGTAAGGTTACGGTAAAATAAAAACAACGGCTCAAGTCCTCTCGGATTTGAGCCGTATTATATACTGTTTTACGGTTTTTCTTCGGTCAGATACTCAATGCTTCGCTCAATCGCGTCCTTGCTCTTGCCGAAGTCCTTGCCGTTGTTGCGGTAGTCAAACATCGAGCAGAAGTAGGTGATGTCCTCCTTGAGCTCGGCGAGCTTGTTCTTTGTTAGGTCGTAGGTGTCCTGATGAAACTGCTTCATAAACTTCGAGCTCACTCCGCCCTTGCCTGTCGCGTCGCGCATAATCAGCGCGTAGTGGTTCAGGCAGATGTAGGGCTGCTCGCGGTAGAGCTGACGGAATTCCTCGGACTTCTGGTACTCTGAGAGCACGGTCGACAGCAGATGATGAATGTCCCTGTCGATTCGGTCGCAGACATAGCACGTTTTGTCGAGGGCTTCTATCTTCTCAAGTGACTTTTTGTCGGGCTTGGAGCCTGCCTTTTTGGGCAGAACCTCGGTCAGAATAGCCTTGAGGTGGCTTTCGAGAATCAGCGCGTTCGGGAGCTTCTGACCGACGGCGAACATCTTTGAAAAATGACGGTGGCAAAAGCCCTTTTTGTTCGTCTCGATACGGATATTGGGCTCCATCATCGCGTCGCCGACGATAAACTCGACGTAGTTTTTCTCGAGCATTTCGGTCATTCGGCAAATCGGACAGCCGTCCTTTGGCTTGAAAAGGTCGTTAATCGGGATAGTCGTGATGTTTTCTCTCATAATCCACCTCGCAAATTTTCTTGCTTTCAGTATATCATAAACCGCGCGAATATGGTATACTGTTTTTAGATTTTTATCAGGAGTATAGGTATGAAAGTAACTCAACTTAACGGTACGGTGCGCGTTGACGGCGTAACCGATTTGGATTTGGCGCAAACGCTCGACTGCGGTCAGAGCTTTCGCTGGGTCGAGGGCAGGGACGGTTTCACGGGAATCGCGTTCGGCAAGCGTGTGACAATGCGCCTTGACGGCGAGAGCCTCTATATCGACAACGCCACGGCAGAGGATTTCGAGAGCATTTGGAAAGATTATCTCGACCTTGACCTCGACTACGGCAAAATCAGGAGCGATATCTCGAAGCTCCACCCTGTTCTGGACGAAGCCGCGGGCTACGCTTCGGGTATCAGGATTCTGAGACAGGAGCCGTGGGAGGCGCTCTGCACCTTTATCATTTCCCAGAACAACAATATAAAAAGAATAAAAGGCATTGTCGAGCGTCTTTGCGAGAGCTTCGGCGACCAAATCGACGGCGGCTATCTCTTCCCCTCAGCCAAAAGGCTCGCTTCGCTGGAGCGTGAGGATTTGGCGCCGCTGCGCGCGGGCTTCCGCGATAAGTACATACTCGACGCCGCCAAAAAGGTTGTCAGCGGCGAGGTCGAGCTCGAAAAATGCCGTGCTCTGCCGTATGATGAAGCGCGCAGAGAGCTTATGAAAATCAAAGGCGTAGGTGTCAAGGTCGCAGATTGCGTTCTGCTCTTCGGGCTTCACCGTGTCGAGGCTTTCCCCGTCGATGTGTGGATGAAGCGCGCGCTCGAAACTCTCTTTCCCGATATGGAACCGTCCGATTTCGGCGAGTACGCGGGCATAGCTCAGCAATATATATTCCATTACAGCCGTATGCACCCCGAGCTTTTTGGTTAATGTGTCAATTGCGGCTTGCGTAATTGTATAGTATAATCTACGTAAAGGTACTTTTTGTGATAAGGAGGAGCTTATGAAACTTAAAGGTATTATTGCGCTGGCTGTTTCTTTGGTTATCTGCGTTACCTCGCTTTTTGGCGGAATGACGGCAACCGCGGCTGAAACAGTTACATACAGCTTTGAAATCAACACCACCGAAGCAATTGCGGGTCTCAGTGGAACCGTGTTCTATCCGTCCGAGAGCCTCTCGGTAAATAACGTCACGGTCATCGGCGGCGGTTATGCGAACACCAACCAGAGCGGAAAGATTTTGTTCAATTCCACGAACGCCCAGCAGCCGCACAGCTTTTCGCCTGCCGCGAATGTGGTTACGGTTACGTTTAATGTGAACAGCGATTACGACAAGACCGCGGTTTATTCGACAATGAAAAGCATCTACACCACGGGTCTTGCTGCAAGCGGCAACGTGCCCTTCCTCTATCGCAATCTGATTGACGGCACAAAGGTTACGAGCGGCAAAACCGACATCGACCACCCCGAAAACGACTACAGCGGAACGGCTTTTGAAGTCAACTACACTTACAGCGTAACGCCTGACGAGAGCAAGAGCGTCAAAAAGACTGTTTACACCGAGGAAACCGCGGACAAAACAATCGCGGAGCTCGGTATGCCCTCATTTGAAAATCCCTACTATACCTACTCTGTCGGCAGAGTTGACCGTTCGGGAGCTACAACCCTGAGCACAACGCTTGTCGCGACAGCGAAAAAATACGAGGTCACCGTAAACGGCGAGCTCAAGGGTGAGTACGGCTATATGGGCACCGCGGCGCTCAGCTATGACGAGGAGAAATCCTTTGTCATTGACGGCAACGTCGTTGCAACAGGCAAGAGCTTCAGCTTCTTTGTAACGGGCGATATCGCCGTGACAGTCGAGGACCCGTCGTCGGAAACAGATGAAAACGCGACACTTCTCAAGAACGCCAGATATATCTATGACGAAGGCGGCGAAACCTACGTCAGACTCGAGCTGCTCGCTACGGCTAACTGCAAGGATTTCGCGAGAATGGGCGTAGCGCTCGCACTCAGCGAAAAAACATACACTGAAATCTCCTCGGCGGTAACGAGCATAAGCTCAGGCTCGGGCGTTTCCTCGAAAATCCACGTTCACAACTCGTCGGTAGATTATCCGAATATGTCGGGTCAGTATCAGTTTATCTACGCGCCCTACACCGCGATTTCCAAAATCCCCGCGGGCAGGACGATGTACTACTACGCGTACAGCGTAAATCAGAACGGCGAGGTTATCGTAAGCCCTGCCGTCGAGGTTAACCTCTCAAATATCAAAGCATAAATATATAAATTGAAAAGGGTCGGCTTTGCCGACCCTTTTGTCTTATTCTGATACAATGCTGAACTCAACATTATCTCCGTTTTTAACACCGATTCTGACCTCGTGGTCATACTGACCTTCGCGGATGTAGTTTTTGAGCACCGCCGAAGTGAGAACCTTTGCGGGATAGTAGATAGCGCGTTTAATCTCCGTCCACAAGCCCGACTGAGTGATGTAGAGGTCGTTGGTTTTAGCAAAGTAGTAGAGCACTTCCTTGATACCGTCCTCGTAACGCTTGATGCCGATGTATCTGAGATGCTCAGCTCTCGTGAAATCATCAACATTAATGCTGTCGCCGTCATATTCATCGTTAATCTTGAACAGCAGAACCTCATCGTTACGCACAAGGAAAACTCTTTTTTCCTGAAGATACACCATTTCAATCTGTCCTTAACATTACCATAGTTATTCACAGTTAACACTGTGAAAAATGCCTGATAACATTATATAACTTTTTCCGATAAAATCAACAGTTAATTATAATAATTTCAAATTTTTTCTTAATTTGAGTTAATAACCCTGAACGAAGAGCGGTAAGTTGACTTGTCCGAGAAGGTCAGGGTGTAATAAATCCTCGCCTTGCCCGCCTTTTTCGCGGTTACAACGCCGTCGCTGTCGACTGCGGCAATCGTCTTGTCCGAGGTGGAAAACTCAGCCTTGTACTCGCTTTTCTTGAAGCTCGAGCCCGTGTAGGTGTTGTTCAGCAAGCGTTCCTTGATGACGGGCATAGCCTTGAGCTTGTCTCCCTTGTCGAGATAAACGGTCGAATCGCCGTTGCCGAAAACTCCCGTATCGTAGAACAGGCTGTTCTGCTTCACGACGTAGGACATCTTCGCCTTGACGCAGGTGAATTTGATAACGCCGACGACCTTTTCGTTTCCGTCGATGCTCTCGATAACCGTGACGTCCGCTTCGCCGATATCGGTAGCGTAGACCATTCCGTCCTCGAGCGAGCTGACGGCGGTTTCGTCGTCAATCGTGACGGAATAATCCGCCTTGTGCATAAGCGTGAGCGCGTCCTGAATCTGAAGGTGCGACTCGGACATATAAACGCTGCTGCCGTTGGGGCAGTATTTGAGCGTAACCTCGGAATACTTCGGCAAAATCTCCGTCGGGAAATCGCCGACAGTAAGCGTGAACTCGCCTGCCTTCTGTCCTCTTTCGTAAACCTCAACCTTTGTCGAGCCGAGACGCTTGCCGTAAACGCGGTAAACGCGCCTGATGCCGTTCTCCGTAAAAGTTTTTGATATGTGAGCGACCTTCGCGTCCGAGAGCTCAAACGTGTATTTGCTGACAAAGGGATTGTTGACCGTGAATTCGGCGGTAACTCCCTGATTTAGCTTGACGTCACTGAAGCTGACGGTGCCGAGCGGACGAACCACAAATCTGTAACGCTTGACGATTACGACCTTGTTCTTTGAGTTGCGGTAAAAAACCTTTACCACAGGGCTCTGCTTGGGCGTGACCTTTCTGGCGGTGATTACAAGGCTGTAGCTCGTGCCGTTGTCCTTGAAGTGAACGCCGAGGTACTTTTTGTCGTTGTACTTGACGACAGACTCGAACTTGCGTGTTGCCTTCTTGGTCTCGGTGAATTCCTTTTGGCAAAACAATCGAATGCCGTGGGACTCAACCTCGGTCTTGGCGCTGACGCTCAGAGCCGAAACGGAGCAAAGCGTAAGCACAGCCAATAATATAGCAAAAAACTTCTTCATCATAACCTCCTTTGGTATACTATTAGTATATCATTTTTCGGGTCATTTGCAAGTTTTCTTGCAAAATTGTAAATAGGGTTGCTAAAACCCTACAGAAAGGGTATAATAAGGTAACAACGACTTTATATCGAGGTGGTCAAAATAGCCCGTGTACTTATTACAGGAGCCTCACGCGGAATCGGCGCGGCGACAGCGCTCGCGTTCGCCGAAGCAGGTTATTCCGTCGTCATAAATTACAACAAATCCGAGGAGCGGGCAAAGGCGCTCAGGGACAAAATCGAGAGCGTTTACAAGACTTCCTGCATTTTGGCACAGGCTGACGTCTCGGACCCCGACTCGGTCAGAGAGATGTTCTCGCAAATCGGCGAGGTTGACGTGCTCGTCAACAACGCGGGCTGCTCGACGCAGCGGCTCTTCACCGACATTACCGACGAGGAGTGGAACAGGACAATTTCCACCGATTTGGGCGGAGTTTTTTATTGCTCGCGAGCCGCTCTGCCCGCTATGATACGCAAAAAATCGGGCGTGATTATCAACATCAGCTCGATGTGGGGCGAGGTCGGAGCCTCGTGCGAGGTTCACTACAGCGCCGCAAAGGCGGGCGTTATCGGACTTACCAAGGCTCTCGCAAAGGAAGTCGCGCCCTCAGATATCCGCGTAAACTGTATCGCCCCGGGCGTGATTATGACGGATATGATGCAGAGCTTCGACAGCGAAACTCTCTCCGCTCTGACCGAGGAAACTCCCCTCGGCAGGCTCGGAACCCCCGAGGATATCGCCTCGGCGGCGGTTTTTCTGGCGAGCGATAAGGCGTCGTTTATTACGGGACAAGTCCTCGGCGTTAACGGTGGATTTGTGATTTAAAGGATAGGTTATGGAAGCACAGTTCAGTACCGACAGAAAGAAAAAGAATATTGGATATATGATTTCGCTCGTGTCCGCGGCGGTCAACGGTCATCAGCCTGTTGAGCCGACCGACGACATAAATTTCGGAATTGTTTACAAATTTCTGAAGCTGCACACCCTCGCGAACACCGCGTTTTACGCCGTCGAGAAGCTTGAGCATAAGCCCGAAACGGAGCTGTTCAAGAAGTGGCGCGACGAACGGAATATGGGCGTACATAAAAATATGATTCAAACGCTCGAGTTCGCCGCCTTCACCGACGCGCTCAAGCAGAACAAAATCGAGTATATGCCGATAAAGGGTTTTCCGCTCTGCGAGCTTTACCCCAAGCCCGACTACCGAATGATGTCCGACGTGGACGTAGTTGTTCGTGAAAAGGATATGAAGAAGGGCGGCGAGATTATCCTCGGTCTCGGCTATACACCCGTTATGGTCGGCTCAATCCACCACGATGAGTATAACAAACCGCCGTTTATGATTATCGAGCTCCACCACGATATGGTCGCGCGTGATTCCAGATTCTTTAAGTACTACGAGGGAATTATGGACAGAGCCGAAAAGGTCGGCGATTATGAGCGCAAGCTCTCCGACGAGGACTTTTTCATCTTTGTCCTAGTTCATCTCAACAAGCACTTCGAGGACTCGGGAACGGGTATCCGCTCCTTGCTCGATTTGCACCTGCTCAACGAAAAGTCGCTACCGAAGCTTGACAGGGAATATGTTTTTTCAGAGCTCGAAAAGCTCGGTCTGACCGAGTTTTATGAGAAAATGACCGCTATCGGCAGGAAGTGGTTCTCGGACGAAGACTACAGCGATTTCTCCGACGACGAGATTTACATAATTCGCAGCACCGCGTTCGGTCTCGACGAGTACGAGTACAAGAACCGCAAGGGCGATTTGAGCGAGGCGGCGTTCCTCAAGAAGCGTCTTTTCCCGTCCTACGCGTGGATGAAGGACCATTACCCCTCGGTCCGCAGGTTTCCGCCCGTTCTGCCGTTCGCTTATGTGTATCGGATTTTCCGCGGGCTGATAAAGAACCGCAAGAAGATAAAGACGGAAATCGAAGTCCTGAACGAAGATAAGAAATAGAAAGACCGCTTCGGCGGTCTTTTTACTTATAGGAAACTTTCCATCCCGCCGTTGATGAATACCTGGAAAGATGGACGCTCCAAAAGGCGGACGAGAGTGACCGCCGTCACCTTTACGTTTTGTCCCCTGAGGTTGAGAACAGCGCAGCGACTACCGAGAGAGTTATAGCCGCCGCGATTCCCGCCGAAGCCGAACTCAGCGCGCCTGTCAGTATTCCGAGAGCGCCTTGGCTCTCGACCGCTTCGCGCGTTCCGTTTGCCATAAGGTAGCCGAAGCCAGAAATCGGAACCGTAGCTCCAGCTCCCGCAAACTGAACGAGAGGCTCGTACAAGCCGACCGCTGTGAAAAATATTCCCAGCGTTACAAACGAGGTCAAAATTTTTGCGGGGGTCAACGCGGTTTTGTCAATTAAAATTTGTCCCAAAACGCAAATCAGTCCTCCGACGACAAATGCCCACAAAATCTTCACATAAATCACCTTAAATCTAAGTACTGCACCTATTGTTCACACAATTTTCAGAATTATTCGTATTGCTTTAAAACGTCTTTTGGTTTATAATGTTAAGGAATATGAATTTAGGAGTGATGGCATTGGTAGAGGTAAAAAATCTTACTAAGCGCTACGGAAAGCTCACGGCTGTCGACGGCATAAGCTTCACGGCAAACGAGGGCGAGGTTCTGGGCTTTCTGGGTCCGAACGGCGCAGGTAAGTCCACTACAATGAATATGATTACGGGTTACATTTCCTCGACGAGCGGAACAGTCACCATCGACGGCGAGGAAATCCTCAGAAACCCCAAGGCGGTCAAGAAGAACATCGGCTATCTGCCCGAGATTCCGCCGCTTTACGTGGATATGACGGTTCGCAAGTATCTCGAGTTTATGTTTGATTTAAAGAAGGTTCGCCTTCCCAAGCGCGAGCATGTCGAGGAGGTTATGCGGCTTGTCAAGATAACAGACGTCAAGGAACGCATAATCAAGCACCTGTCAAAGGGCTACCGCCAGCGTGTGGGTCTCGCGCAGGCGCTGCTCGGCAATCCGCCCGTGCTCATTCTCGACGAGCCGACGGTCGGACTTGACCCCAAACAGATTATCGAAATACGCAAGCTCATCAAGAGTCTCGGCAAGAAGCATACGGTTATCTTTTCGTCTCATGTGCTGTCCGAGGTCTCCGCGACCTGCGACAGGATTATCGTAATTTCAGGCGGAAAAATCGTAGCCGACGCCAAGACCGACGAGCTCAGCTCCTCGATATCAGGCGACGAAAAGCTCAGCCTCGACGTTGAGGGCTCGGTATCTACTGTGCTTGATACGCTCAAGGTTATTCCGAACGTGCTCAAAATCCGAAAAATCCGCGAGGTCAGCGATACCACCGCGAGATATATCGTCGAATACAAAAAGGACAAGGACGTGCGCCGCGACGTTTTCCGTTCGCTCGCAAACGCAGGCTGCGTCATTCTGAATATGCAGAGCGGCAACGAGACGCTCGAGGACAGCTTCCTCAGACTTGTTGCCGAGGATGGGGAGGTGTAATCCGTGAGAGCGATTTTTAAACGCGAGCTGAGCTCGTACTTCAACTCGGCGATTGCCTACATAGTTATGGCGGTGTTCTTCGGCTTTGCGGGATACTTCTTCGTGGGAACCTGCTTTGTCGGCAACGTGTCGAGCCTGAGTTACACCTTCTCCAACATTATTATGATTATCATCTTCCTCACACCGATTCTTTCAATGAAGACGTTCAGCGAGGAAAAGAAGCAAAAGACAGACCAGGCGCTCCTGACCTCTCCCGCAAGTCTCTTTGACATTGTTATGGGCAAGTTCCTCGGCGCTTTCGCGGTTTACGCAATCTGCTGTATGATTTTCTTTGTCTACGGTCTTGTGATTTCGTTCTTCACCGCTCCCGACTGGGCTGTCATCATCTGCACGACAATCGGTCTGCTCTTCCTCGGCGGAGCCTTCATCGCTATCGATGTGTTCATCAGCTCGCTTACCGAGAGCCAGGTTATCGCCGCGATTGTCGGAATGGCTGCGGGTCTCGTTATCTATATGCTCAACACCTTTATCTCGATGATTCAGGTGGACTGGATTGCGAGCGCGCTCAAGGCGATTTCGCCCACCAATTATTATATGAATTTTACATACGGTATGCTCGACCTTACGGGAATTGTGTTCTTCCTCAGCGTAATCGCGCTGTTTTTGTTCTTCACAATCCGCTCGCTCGAGAGAAAACGCTGGAGCTGAGGAGGTTTGAGAAATGGCTAAAAAAGAAAGACAAAAAGGCAGAATCAAGGCTTTTCTCAAATCCCGAAAAGCTAAGAAAGGCAGCATAGCCGTAGTTATCGTCGCGGCGGCGATAGCGGTCGTAATCCTTCTGAACATCGTCGCGGGACTTCTCGTGGAGCGCTTCCCGAACCTCAAGCTCGATATGACGGCTTCGGGCTCATACCAGCTCCAGAACGACACCAAGGACTACCTCTCACAGCTCGACAAGGACATCACGCTCAACGTGCTTGTCAAGGAAAACACCTTCAAGGGCGGTATGAACGCTTACACGGGCGCTCAGTACTTTGTTCAGGCGAACGAGCTGTTAAAGAAAATGGCGGCTGAGAGCGGCAACATAACGCTCAAATACATCGACCTCACCACTAACCCGACCTTTACCGCCAAGTATAAGGACATCGACTGGACGTCGAACACCGCAAACAACCTCATTCTCGTCACCTCGGGCGACGATTACACAGCGCTCACCCTCGACGATTGCTTCGAGTACGACAAGAGCAGCGCGTACATTCAGTACGGCTACTACGAGTACACCGCAACCAAAATCGAGCAGGCGGTCGTGACGGGTATCCTCGACGTAACCGCCAAGGAGAAAATCGGAATCGATATCATTACAGGCTCGGGAGAGAACGAGGAAGCCTTCGAAGCGCTCAAAACTCTGCTCGAGAAGAACGCCTACAAGGTCAACACCGTTAACCTTCTCACCGAGGACCTCAACTCCGACAGCAAGGTCGCGGTTCTTTACGCTCCGACGGTCGACCTTTCGGAGAAGAGCGCCGAGAAGCTCAACAACTGGCTCGACAACAACGGCGACTACGGCAAGAACCTCATCTATATCCCGATTAACGAGCAGACAGATACTCCGAACATCAACGAAATCGTTAAGAACTACGGTATGAAGATCAGCGACGGAATCGGCTTCTGTATGAGCCAGAGCTATGTGATTTCCGACCAGTACACCTTCGTAACCGACTATAATAACGACACCTATACAACAAGCCTCAAGAACGCGAAAATCCCCGTAGCGGTCCGCGATTCGCGCGATATCGAAATCCTCGACGAGAGCGTCGCAAAGCCTCTGCTCTCAGTCAGCGATACGGCGGGCGTGGTTCCTTTTGACGCCGACGACAGCAAGACCTATCAGGATTACCTCAAGAAGGACGGCATCAACGTTGCGGCAATAGGCACCAAGACAAATGAGGACGGTACAGCCAATACGGTAGCCGTGTTCGGCTCGCCCGTTATGTTCCTCTCGACCTATCTTGATACAAATTCCTTCAACAATGCAAACTATATCGTGAACTACTGCAACACCGTCACAAACCGCGGCGATTTGGGTATCACAATCGTCTCGGCAAAGGCTGACGCAGGCGAGCTCGGCACAATTACCGCGGGCACAACCGTAACCGCAGGCATAATCTTTATCGGCGCTGTTCCGCTTGTTGTGCTTATAATCGGACTGATTGAATTTATCCGCAGGAGGACAAGGTAATGGACGAAAAGAAAAAGACCGCCGAGGTCATCATCGAAAACGAAGAGGAAGCCGCAGAGCTTCCCGAGAGCTTCGGCGAAAGAAAACGTCAGAATAAAAAGAAAAAGGCGACGGCTAACACCAAGACCCTCGCGATTATCATCGGCGTGGTTGTCGTGCTTGCGGCGGCTCTGCTTGTTCTGATTTTCTTCCCCAGAGAGGAGAAGAAAGGGGAGATTACAGGTCCCGCTTCCGTCAGCGCAAAGGTTGACGACGACAAGGTCTGGGAAGCCGACATCAAGACAAACAAGGACGGCAAAATCAAGGAAAACGGCTCAGGCTCGCTTCTGGAGCTCGTTCCTGCCGATATCAAAAAAATTAAGCTCGAGAACGACAAGGGCACTCTGACCTTCAAGTCATACACCCCCATCGTCGAGCTTGACGAAACCGACCCCGAAACGGGCAAAAAGAAAACAGGCACCGACGCGACCCAGTATACGCTCGTGGGCTTTGAGGATTTAGAAATCCGCGGCGACCAGGCGGGACTTCTCGCCAACCTCTGCTCGACGCTTTCGTTCAACTCCGTTTCGTGCGAGGACGCGACCGACAAGCTCTCCGACTTCGGAATGGATAAGCCCAGAGCCGTAGCGACAGTCACCTTCAATGACAACACCAAGGCGATTATCAAGCTCGGCGCCGACGCTCCCCAGAACCTCGGAAGCTACGTTATGTTCGGCAGCGGCAAGGCGGTTTACCTCTGCGACAAGGAGAGCACCGAGGTGCTGCTCTTCGGTATCACCGACCTTATGGATTTGAACATCAACAGCGCCGCTTCCGATACCGACAACAATACGCTCAAATCCGCTTCAATCAGCGGTTCAAACTTCAGCGATACAATCGTGCTCGAGCCCTGCACCGACGACGCGGTCAACGCGGACTATGTGTTAACAGCTCCGAACTCGTCACTTGCCGACAACACCGAGGCTTCGAACATCTCGGGCGGTATCCGCGGACTTTACGCGACCTCGGTCAAAGCCGTTAACCCGAGCAGCGCTCAGCTCTCAAAGCTCGGTCTGAGCACCCCTTACGCCGAGATTAAGGCAGAGTACCCCGACTGTACCGTTGACATCATCGCGGCAAAGCCCGACAGCAGCGGCAACGTGCTCATTATGGAGAAGGACGGCAAGCTCGTCTACAGCATTTCCGCCGAAAAGGTTGCCTGGGTCAATACAAGCTACGAGAAGCTCCTCCCCGACTATGTGTTTGAGGCTCAGCTCGCCTGTGTGAGCAGCGTCGAGGTTGACGGCTACAAGTTCACCGTCACAACCGAGGAAAAGAACGTAGCGGACGAGAACGGCGACGTCAGCACCACCAAGGAGACGAACACATCCTACAACGGCAAAGCGCTTGACGAGGGCAATTTCGAGACCTTCTTCTACAACCTGACGCTCCTCAAAAAGCGCGACAAGCTTGTTTCCAGCCCGAGCGGCAGCGCGGATTTGACCGTCACCTACAGCTACTCGAACGGCAGAGCCGACGACGTGCTCAAGTTCTACAAGACGGGCGACAACCATACCGTGACAATCAACGGCGTGACAAGCGGCACCGTCAACTCAACCTATGTAACAAAGCTCAAGGCTCAGGCAAAGTCAGTCAGCAAGGACGACAACGTAAAGAGCTTTTGGTAAAAAATAAGCTTAACAGCCAACAAAAAAGGGGCTGTCGCACTAAGCTCCAAATAAAAACAAGACCGGGTAGCCCGAAAGGGTTGCCCGGTTAGTGCTTGTATGACGGGCATATCAATGCTCTGTGGTGAAAGTCCACCGAGGCGTAGTTACCGACGAACTCTGTAGCAACTCCCAAGGTTTGAATCGTGAGG
>ONAL01000032.1 GCA_900315785.1 uncultured Eubacteriales bacterium | reverse complement strand
TCAGCGAAGGAGCCTTTGTTGCGGGCTGAGTTGTCGGAGCCTGTGTTGTGGGCTCTGCTGTAGTCGGAGCTACAGTTGTCGGAGCAGCTGTTGTAGGCTCGGGTGTTGTGGGTGCCTGAGTTGTCGGAGCCTGTGTTGTGGGCTCAGCTGTTGTGGGAGCCTCAGTTGTAGGTGCCTGAGTTGTCGGAGCAGCTGTTGTGGGCTCGGGTGTTGTGGGCTCGGGTGTTGTGGGCGCCTGAGTGGTCGGAGCCTGTGTTGTGGGGATTGTGGGACCGTCGCTGGCTTCAACCTTCGGATCGCTGAGAGATGCAACAACCGCGCTGCCATCAGATGTAGCCGAGCCGTTTGAGAAGTAAGTTGTTGTTACTTCGTTTTCAAGAGCATCGAGGTCATTGATTTTGAGGTTAACAATTGCGTTGCCCTTTGAGCCTGCTACAACATTAAATGCTGCAATAATAAATGCCTTCTCTGTCTTAAAGTCATAAATACCTGACTTTGTTGCGCTGTTTACGCCTGTGAAGTTCAAGAGATAAGGATTGGTGTGGTTGTACTCGACGCTTCCCGATGTGATTGCAGGTGCTGATACGCTTGCAAGCTGCAGACAAGCGCTGTCGTAGGAAAGTGCGATATCACCGTCTGTGATGAGCTTGTCGGACTTGAGGTTATATGTAACAGTTACTGTGGTGCCTTTTACGGGGATAGTCTTAACGGTTGTGCCGTTGAGCTTAACCTCTGCGTTGAGAGTATCAATAACGGGAGCTGTTGTCGGAGCCTCTGTTGTGGGAGCAGCTGTTGTAGGTTCTCCTGTGGGAGCTGCTGTCGTGGGTTCCTCTGTGGGAGCCTGAGTTGTGGGGTCTGTAGGATCTGTGGGATCTGTAGGAGTTGATTCAGGCTCTCTGTCGATATAGAGGTCGATACCGTCGCTGTCGCTCGGGTTCTGATAGAGCTTGATTGTGTGAGTACCCGAACCGATGGACATCTTCGGGAAGAAAGTGTCAGCCTTGGGAGTGCCGTACTCGAAGAAGGTAGCGGGGTTGGAGAATACATCGGCAGAAGAACCGAGGCAGTACTGGACGCCGCCCTGATACTTACGGATAAAGATGTAGCTGTTGTTATCAAACTCGTGCTCAACAACGCCGCCCTCAATGTAGAACTCTGTGTTAGCTTCCGTTACTGTGTCGTAAACTACGATAGCGAACTTATCGGTGATGAGTGTACCGCCGCCGCTCGGAGATGTCGGATTGGTGGGAGTTGAGCCGCCTAAATCGGAGTAGGATACCCATGAGCCGCCGCCTTTGTCCCAGGTGCCGTCCGCAACAACATAGCCCTTGCCCTCGTTGCCTGAGATTGTAAGGTCATCTGTCTGGTTCCATTTGTTGTCCCAGTTATTCTCGGTTGTTGCGCCGTTCATTCTGCAGAAAATGATACTAGACCACGAACCCGAGGGAATATCAGCCCTGTAGACACCGTCTACCGAGTCCGCCTCCATACTTGCCCAGGCGTTGCCTGTACTGTTGAACACGTAGACAGCGAATCTTGCGCCGTCCTTATTCCAGTTCGCGTTGGGCTTGAGGTAAACCGTAGATGTGCCGTCAGCGCTCGCCGTAATCGCTCCCACCATAAAGGTGGAGAGAATCATAAGAACGGCCAGCGCGATGCTTGTGAATTTCTTTAAAGATGTTTTCGTCATAAAACAATCCTCCTTATAGGATTAATCTGTACATCTTATATTTTATCATTATATAATGTAAAATTCTATTGACAAAACAGCGAAATCCAAGCCCCAAATTTGGGCACTTTGCTGTTTTTCTTTTTGCCCACAGCAGCAGATATTATCTGTTATATATCAAAAAAAGGAGCCGCCGCGGTGCGACAGCTCCGAATAAAGAATTGTTATTTTACTTTCACTTTAATTTTGATGTTATAAACCTTGTTGACCTTAACGGTGATTGTTGCGGTGCCTTTTGAGATACCCTTGATGTTCACCTTGGTCGCCCTTTTACCCGATACGACCTTAGCGACCTTGGCGCTTGACGAGGTGTAGGAGTTGTCTATCGCCGCCGCCTTGCCTTTTAGGGTGAGGGTGAGAGTTTTGTTCTTGCCCACCGAATAAACCTTCTTGGCATTGAGCGCCGCGTTGCCGACCTTTGCCGAGGGATTCGTGGTTACCCTTACGACGCAGGTGAGCTTTTTGCTCCCGACCTTTACGGTGATTGTTGCCTTGCCCTTTTTCAGAGCGGTTACCTTGCCGTTTTTATCGACCGCCGCTACGGTCTTTTTGTCTGATATGAACGCCGCGGTCTTTTTGGTGTTTCGGGCCTTGATTGTAAAGAAGTTGCCCGCGGTTATGTTCTTTTTGGATACGTTGAGCTTGATTGCGGGCGTTGAGGGAGGCTCCGTGGGCTCGGGTGTCGGCTCGCTGAGCTTTGCCTGAGCCGATAACTTCGTCTCGTCCTCAATTTCTCCCGCAGTGACAAGTCCGATGAGCTTTTTTGTTTCGGAGTCAAAGCTGTTGAGCTCGGAGAGCGTGAGGCTGACGTTAGCCGTTCCCGAGGAAAGCACGGAAAACTGTGCCGTAACGAGCTCTGTCAGAGATGTGAAATCTCCCTGAGTTGTGACGGTTGTGTTGTTGAACCAGACCTCGCCGTCGATATTTGTGTTAATCATCTGATTGTAAAGCTTCGGAGAAAGCGTGAAGCTGTCAAGCTTGAGAACGGAGCTGTCATATGTAAGGCTGCCCTCACAGCTCGATACGCAAAGCTCGGACTTGATGAGGAACGAAACGGTAATCTGCTTGTCGCGGGTTGTGTTGTAAACCATACTCGCTGTTTCGCTTATGTTGGAGCTCGCATTTACCGTAAGAGTGCTTTCTGTCGCCGTCTCGGCCTCGGCGCTGCTCGCGGTTGTTGTCTCGGCAGCCGAGACGTGTACCGCAGCGAGCGAGAGCATAAGAAGCAGAGCTAACAGTACCGCTGTTTTTTTCTTGAAATCTGTCATTATGATTCTCCTTTAGTAATCAGATTTGCGCGAAGGATTTGATGTAATCACTCAGCGCGCCGTCAAAAATCGCCTTGATTTCCTCGGGCTCATCGGGAAGTACAACGAGAAGCTGTCCGCCCTGTCTGACGAGGTAGCCGTCGGAGCGCGAAAGGGGATTTCTGAGCTTTTTGAGGTCGTCGGGGCTCTTGTTAGCGAGAGCCTTTGACAGCACGTTCTCGACGCCGTTGCGCTCGTCGGAAAGTCCGCCGACAACGAATACCACGTTGAGCACCTCGAACGCGTCTATAATCAGCGTTCCGAGAGACTCGGGAGAGGTCGAGAAGCGCGCCGAGCTGAACCTCAGGTCAAGCCCTTCGATTGAGGACCTGAGCGCCCTTTCGCAGAGGTTGGTTTTTGATGAAAGATAAAATATTAGTTCACAATTCATTTAGAATTCGCTTCCTGTCAATTATTAAGCCGCGGGCTCGGTTACGTCGGGCTCTTCGGGTTCTTCGGGCTTTTCGGGTTCGGTAGCCTTTGTCGGCTTGGTTGGCTTTGTAGCCGAGGTCGGCGAAGTCGGTGTGGCTTTTTTGAGCTTAATCCTCTTGTACTTCGCGTAAAGCCTTGTGTCGGTCTCGACGACAACCTTTGTCACGCTGCTCGAGAGCTTCGTCGACTTGGAGCCGTAACGCGCTACCCAGTTCTTGAATACAAACCTGTAGCCGTTCTTGGTATAGGTCTTTACCTTCGGGAGCTTGAAGGATGAGTTAATCTTGACTGTCTTTGTCTTGACCGCCTTATTGTAGTCCCGCGTGAATATGCTCACCTTGCAGGTGGTCTTTTTCTTGACCTTGGAGCTTGTCGAGGAGCTCGTTTTCGGCTTGGTGGTTGCCTTTGTCGTTTCCGTCGGCGGCTCGGTGGGGATTGTGTACGAGGTCGGAAGCTGTTCCGAGCCCTTTCCGCTGTAGTTGCCGTCGTACCAGCTGAGCTTGCCCTTCTTGTACTCGGTACGGAAGGTCGAAACGGTCGGGCGCGTTCCGCCGTAACGCGAATAGTAGCACTGCGGCCATACTGCGTTTTTGTTGAGAGAAGCCGAGCCTGTGTCAACCTCGGCGCTCTCTCCCTTGCGACACTTTCTCGCGACAATGCAGGTGCGGAAGTTCGAGCCGTCGCCGAACTCGTACGAGCAGGTGACGAGGGAAAGGAGCTGGTCCTTCTCGTTTACGCTGACGGGACAGTTGATAAGCGAGCGGATACGCAGATTGTAGATGTAGTTGAGATACTGGGCGTCGTTCTTGAAGCTGCCGCAGTAGAAGTCAAAGTACTCGCCGAGGGACGAGTCGACGTTTGACTTGAACACGGAGATAATCTTGTACGGAACGGTGCCGCCTTTCTTGGTGCTGATGTAAACGACGGGCGACTTTTTGTAGAATTCAAGGTTGCCCGAGGTTGAGCCGTACTTGAGCAGGTCGGTGAACATGCTGCCGTCCTCCATATGGTGACCGTGCAGAATGACGTTGCGGCTGTTCATACCCTTTTTGGAACGCCAGTCCATAAATATGCTGGTGGTTCCGCCCTGATAATATTCCTGATTGTAGTTGCGCCAGAGATAATACTGACTGTCGGCGGTGTCCTCCTTGTGCCAGAGAATCGGGTAGTCAATTTTCGTGTTGTTGATTTTTACCCAGCCGACGATTTCCTTGTTGATTTTTTCGAGCTTGTTCCAGTTGCGCTCGGCAATCTTGTTCTTGTCGGAGCCTGACTTCGAGTCCGTGCCCTCGTAAAAGATTGTCTGAATATCGCTTATTATCGCGCTGTTGTGCATAGGGATAATAAACATATTGTTCACGAAGATGTACGCCGCGACGACGAAAACGCAGAGCGCCGCGAGCATAGCCGACTTGCGGATTTTCTCGTTGTGAGAATCGCTTCTTATCGGGAAGTGACGTTCAAAGAACGTGAGAACCCTCTTGCTCTTCTGAATTTCCGAGTAGCCGTCGGGATAGGCTTCGCTGTTTTCCTCAAACACCGTGCCGACCCTGTCGATAAGGCGCGAAAGCTCCTTTCCCGAGAGCTTTTTGTCAACCGAGAGCAGAGGAATACCGCCGAGGTTGAAGGTGTAGGCGGGTTTTGCGTCCGTCTCGAGCGTGAAAACGTGAGTTTTTTTGCGGCTGTAGGAAACGGTCTTTATCTCCTCGCCCTTTTTGCGGAAGCCCTTTTTCTTTGCCTTGGGCACAGACTGGATTTTGCGCTCCGCGTTTCTGATGATGAAGGCGAACCTCTGACGGAAGGCGTTCTCGTTCTTGAGCCTTCCCGAAACGATAATCAGGTCGGGCTTCGCCTTCGCCGCTTTTTTGAGCTCGTGCTCGAGCAGAACGGCGTTGTCAAAAATCTCCTTCACCTCGACCGAGCGTGAATCGGATTTGAGTGCTTCAAATTTATCAAGATATTCAGTTTTATCAGGCTTTCTGAGCTTTTTGGTAAGTGATAAAACCAGAATGTTCAAAACTAATCCTCCCTGTTAATAAAGGTGAGCTTGAGGTTTTGGAGCGCGCGCTCAATCATCTCGTCGAACTCGCCCTTAGCCTCGGCGTCCTCGATACGCTCCAGAACGGGCTTTGTGCGGGGGTGCTTGGGTGTGAACACCGTGCAGCAATCCTCGTAAGGCTCGATAGAGGTCTCGAAGGTGTCTATCTTGTAGGATATATCTATGATTTCCTGCTTGTCCATTCCGATTAACGGACGGAAAACAGGCATATTCGCCGCCGCGTCGGTGCACGCAATCGCGCCGATTGTCTGGCTCGCGACCTGACCGAGGCTCTCGCCCGTAATCAGCGCCTGACACTTCTTGTCGCGCGCAATGCGCTCCGAAATTTTCATCATCAGACGGCGCATAATGATTGTGAAGTAGTCCTCGGGACACTTCTTGCGAATGGTCTCCTGAATCTCGGTGAACGGAACCGTGTACATATTCATATTGCCGCTGTAGCGCGCCACCTTTTTGAGCAGCTTGACAACCTTCTGCTCTGCGCGCTCGCTAGTGTAAGGCGGACTTGCAAAGTGAATCGCGGTCAGTCGGATTCCGCGCTTAGCCATCATATATGCCGCGACAGGGGAATCGATACCGCCGCTGATGAGAATAGCCGCATTGCCGCCTGTGCCTACGGGAATTCCGCCCGCGCCTCTGAGCGCCTTGCCGTGAATGTACGCGCCGAAGTCGCGGATTTCCACATTTACGACGAGGTCGGGGTTATGAACGTCAACCTTGAGGTGGGGGAAAGCCTGTAAAATCTTGCCGCCTGTCTCACGGCAGATTTCGGGGCTCTTGAACGGGAACTTTTTGTCGCTTCGCTTTGCCTCAACCTTGAAGGTTTTGGCGCTCTCGAGCTGCTCCGCAAGATATTCGGGAGCGGTTTTAAGTACAGATTCGAGAGATTTTTCGTCGCATACCGCGGCTCTCGAGTAGGTCGCGATTCCGAAAATCCTGGAGATTCTCTCGCAGACCTCGTCCAAATCTATAAATTCGTCCTGAGGGACAATCGAGATTGTCGACTGAGCCGCCTTGACCTCGACCGAACCGAGGCTTTTCAGGCAGTTTCTGATATTTTTGAGGAGCTGGTCCTCGAACTGACGGCGGTTAAGCCCTTTTAATACAATTTCGCCGACCTTGGCGAGTACGATTTCTTTCATATCTGTTTCCTTTTCACAAGTGTATTCATTCCGTCTCTGAGCGCGGACACGAGCGCGTCGATATCCTCGGTCGTGTTGTCGGAGCAAAAGCTGACCCTTATAGCGCTGTCCGCGACGCCTCGGTCAAGGCTCATAGCCTCGAGCACATGGCTCGGCTTGCCCTTGGCGCACGCGCTTCCGCTCGATACATAGATTTCCCTCTGAGCGAGGAAATGGAGCATTGTCTCGCTGCGGATTCCGACAGGCGAGAAATTAAGAATATACGGAACGGCGTTCTCGGGGGAGTTGATTACAACTCCGTCGAGCTCTGAGAGCTTCTGCAAAAGGTATGCCTTGAGCTCCTTCGCCTTTGTGTAGCTTTTCGGAATATCGAGCTCGCCTGCCGCCGTGCCGAAAGCCGCAATCAGCGGCATAGCTTCCGTGCCCGGGCGGAGCTTCTTTTCCTGTTCGCCGCCGAAGTGAATGGGCTTGATTCTCAGACCCTTTCTGATGTAGACGGCGCCCACGCCCTTGGGCGCGTGGATTTTGTGACCGCTGATGGTGGCGATGTCCACGCCGAGCTTCCCGAGCCTGAGCGGAATTTTTCCGAAAGCCTGAACGCAGTCGCTGTGCAGAATTGCGGGACTGCCCTTGAATTCTATGTATTTTCTGAGTTTTTCGACAGGCAGAACCGTGCCGATTTCGTTGTTGACTGCCATAACGGACACGAGGATTGTCTTTTCGTCAATCGCGTTTCTGAAATCCTCAGGCGCAAAGTTCCCGCTCTTGTCGGGGCGGATTCTCACAACCTCGAAGCCCTGTCCCTCGAGATACGACGCTGTCTCATAGACCGAGCTGTGCTCGACGGCTGTGGTCACGATTTTGTTTCCGCGTCGTCTGAGCGCCTGAACCGCGCCGAGCACGGCGAGGTTGTTTCCCTCGGTGCCGCCGCTTGTGAAGAAGATTTCTTCCTCGCTGACGGACAGCGCCTTTGCTATGACCGAGCGAGCCTTGTTGAGCTCGTCCTCGGCTCTCATACCGAAGCTGTACAGCGAGCTGGGATTTCCGAAGTTTTCGGTCATCAGCTCCAGCGCCTTTTTGGCGGCAGCTTCGCTGACGCGCGTCGTCGCGCTGTTATCTAAATAGTGCAAACACATTCTCCTTACATTAGTACATACGCATCCATTATACTATATATAAAGAAAAAAATAAATAGTTTAAACAGAAAACTTTTGACAAAAATAAAAACGGAGATGATGTTATGGATAAACAGAAATACGCTGAGATTGTCAAGAAAAATTCCCCCAAAAGCCCTGATTTGAAAAACTGCGTCTGGGCGTTTCTTATCGGAGGATTTATCTGCGCCGCAGGTGAGGGCTTGTGCGAGCTCTACGGCTTTCTCGGATTCGGAAAGAAGGACGCGGGTACGCTCTGCTCGGTTACGCTGATTTTTATCGGAGTTTTTCTGACGGCGATTCACGTCTACGAGAAAATCGCAAAGCGCGCTGGAGCGGGAACGCTTGTCCCGATAACGGGCTTTTCGAACGCTATGAGCTCGCCCGCAATCGAATTCAAAAGCGAGGGCTTTATCCCTGGAGTAGGCGCAAAGCTCTTCAATGTCGCGGGTCCGATTATTGTTTACGGCACGGCCGCCTCGGTACTTTACGGCGGCGCGGTTTACCTCTGGGGGCTGTTCTATTGAAATAGTGCGAAAAAATCCGCTGAGTGTTGCAGCAAAAGCGCACAAATTTGAAATGTTAGCCAACAGACCCGAGCGTTCCTTTTAAAAATTACAGTTTGGTTTAAAAATCTTTCTGAAAAGGCTTGACTTTTTTACAAATGTGTAATACAATGATAAACTAATGATAATGGGGATTTTTCCGAATTTAACGAATTTCGGCGAAAAATTAACTATGAATATTATCACATAGTTTTTTATTTGTCAAGCCTTAATTTCTATTAGATTTAAATAAATTTCCCGTCATAAGAAGTTAAAACCGTATTGGAAAAAGGAGTTGATACGCCTATGGTTATTAAACCCGTGAAGCTTGGTAAGACTGAGCGAATGAGCTTTGCCAAAATTGACGAAGTCATCGATATGCCTAACCTTATTGAGGTTCAGAAGAAGTCTTACCAGTGGTTCCTCGAAGAAGGTCTCAAGGAAGTATTCCGCGACGTATCCGGCATTACAGATTATACCGGAAACTTTGTCCTCGACTTCCTCGATTACAAGCTTGACGTTGACCACCCGAACTACACAGTGCTTGAGTGTAAGGAGCGCGACGCTACATATTCGGCACCGCTGAAGGTTCAGGCAAGACTTTTGAACAAGGAAACAGGCGAGATTAAAGAAAACAACGTCTATATGGGCGACTTCCCGCTCATGACAGACAGCGGCACGTTCGTCATCAACGGCGCTGAGCGTGTTATCGTATCTCAGCTTGTACGTTCTCCCGGCGTCTATTACAAGATGGAGCACGACAAGACAGGTAAGGAGCTGTTCTCCTCAACCGTTATCCCTAACCGCGGAGCGTGGCTCGAGTACGAGAACGACGTAAACGACGTTTTCTACGTTCACATCGACAAAAACCGTAAGGTTCCGATTACAACATTTATCAGAGCTCTCGGTCTCGGCACAGACGCTGAGATTCTCGAATACTTCGGCGACGACGACCGTATCAAGGCGACTATCGAAAAGGATACCACCAAGTCCGTCGAGGAAGGTCTGCTCGAGGTTTACCGCAAGCTGCGTCCCTCCGAGCCGTCAATCATCGAGAGTGCTCAGATTCACATCAACAACCTTTTCTTCGACCCTCACCGTTACGATATGTCAAGGGTCGGACGTTACAAATACAACAAGAAGCTTTGTCTCTCCAACCGTCTTACGGGCAGAATCCTCGCGGAGCCGATTGCCGATCCCCGCACAGGCGAGCTCATCGCAAACCGCGACGAGACCGTAACACGCGAGCTTGCCAAAAGAATCGACGACGCGGGCGTTTCCACAGCGTTCGTAAAGCTCCCCGAGAAGGAGAACAAGGTTATCAAGGTTATCTCCAACGGAATGGTTGATATCAGCAGCTATGTCAACTTCGACGCTAAGGCTGAGTGCGAAATCAACGAGAACGTCTGCTTCAGAGTACTCTGTGAAATCCTTGATTCCGCCGAGAACGAGGAGCAGCTCAAGGAAATGCTCCGTGAGAGAAAGTTCGAGCTTATTCCGAACCACATCACCGTTGACGATATCTTCGCGACAATCAACTATATGAACTGTCTCGCTGAGGGCGTAGGCAACACCGACGACATCGACCATCTCGGCAACCGTCGTATCCGCTGCGTAGGCGAGCTTCTCCAGAATCAGTTCAGAATCGGCTTCTCGCGTCTCGACAGAGTTATCCACGAGAGAATGACTCTCCAGAATCAGGACGTCGAGTCGATGACTCCCAATACACTTATCAATATCAGACCCGTAACCGCGGCTATCAGAGAGTTCTTCGGTTCTTCTCCGCTGTCCCAGTTTATGGATCAGAACAACCCCCTCGCAGAGCTCACTCACAAGAGAAGACTTTCGGCGCTCGGTCCCGGCGGTCTTTCGCGTGACCGCGCAGGCTTCGAGGTTCGAGACGTTCACTACACCCACTACGGACGTATGTGTCCTATCGAGACCCCTGAAGGACCTAACATCGGTCTTATCTCTTACCTCGCGACATTCGCGAAGATTAACGAGTACGGCTTTGTTGAGGCTCCCTTCCGCAAGATTGACAAGGAGAGAGGCGTAGTCACCGACGAGGTTGTCTATATGACAGCCGACCAGGAGGACGACTTCCGCGTAGCTCAGGCTAACGAACCTCTCGACGAGGAAGGCCACTTCATCCACAAGCGTGTCGTAGGCCGTCACAAGGACAGCTTTGTTGAGCACGCTCCCTATAAATTCGACTATATGGATGTAAGCCCGAGAATGGTTGTATCCGCGGCTACATCTATGATTCCGTTCCTCGAGAACGATGACGCGAACCGAGCTCTCATGGGTTCGAACATGCAGCGTCAGGCGGTTCCGCTTATGGTAACCGATTCCCCGATTGTCGGAACAGGTATGGAATACCGCGCGGGCACTGACTCGGGCGTATGTATCCTCGCCGAGGGCGACGGTATCGTCGGCTCCGTTGACGCGGACACAGTTCGCGTGCTTTATGACGACGGCTCGGTTAAGGATTATTCCGTAATCAAGTTCCTCAGAAGCAACCAGGGCACCTGTATCAACCAGATTCCCGTTGTATCCAAGGGCGAAAGGGTCAAGAAGGGCGACGTTCTTGTTGACGGTCCCGCAACCTGCAACGGTGAAATCTCCCTCGGTAAGAACGCTCTCATCGGCTTTATGACCTGGGAGGGTTACAACTACGAGGATGCTGTACTTATCAGCGAAAAGATTGTAAGAGAAGATGTTTACACATCTATCCATATCAACGAACACGACATCGAGGCACGAGACACGAAGCTCGGCCCCGAGGAAATCACACGCGATATACCCAACGTCGGCGAGGATATGCTCAAGGACCTTGACGAAAACGGTATCATTCATATCGGCGCAGAGGTTCACGCGGGCGATATCCTTGTAGGTAAGGTTACTCCCAAGGGCGAAACCGAGCTCACTGCCGAGGAGAGACTCCTCAGAGCTATCTTCGGCGAGAAGGCAAGAGAAGTCAGAGACACATCTCTGAGAGTTCCCCACGGCGAGAGCGGTATTGTTGTAGACGTAAAAATCTTCACACGCGAGGATTCCCGCAGCGAGCTCGCTCCGGGCGTCAACAAGGTTGTACGCTGCTACCTCGCTCAGAAGCGTAAAATCAGCGTCGGCGATAAGATGGCTGGTCGTCACGGAAACAAGGGTGTTGTATCCCGTATCTTACCTGTTGAGGATATGCCTTTCCTTCCCGACGGTACTCCGCTTGATATCGTTCTTAACCCCCTCGGCGTACCTTCCCGTATGAACATCGGTCAGGTACTTGAGGTTCACCTCGGCTACGCCGCGAAGGCGCTCGGCTGGAAGATTCAGACTCCCGTATTCGACGGCGCTCACGAGGCTGACATCTTCGAAGCGTTCAAAATGATGCGCGAAAAGACCGATTACCCGCCCAGAGCAGAGGTAACAGGCATCGACTTCGGCGAGTGCGTACGCCAGAACGGCATTACCCTCGAGGGTAAGACACGCCTCAAGGACGGTCGTACAGGCGAATACTTCGATAACCTCGTAACCGTAGGTTATATGTACTACTTAAAGCTCCATCACCTCGTTGACGACAAGATTCACGCGCGTTCAACAGGACCGTACTCCCTCGTTACTCAGCAGCCGCTCGGCGGTAAGGCTCAGTTCGGCGGACAGCGTTTCGGTGAGATGGAAGTCTGGGCGCTCGAAGCTTACGGCGCAGCTTATACTCTTATGGAAATCCTCACGGTCAAGTCCGACGACGTTGTAGGACGTGTAAAGACCTACGAGGCTATCGTCAAGGGTCAGAACATCCCCGCTCCGGGTATTCCCGAATCCTTCAAGGTGCTTGTCAAGGAGCTCCAGTCGCTTTCGCTCGACGTTCGTGTGCTTAACCGCGACGGCGAGGAAATCGACCTCAAGCAGCACTTCGAGGAGGACGACGACCTTCCCGTTGACAACTCCAACTTTGAGGAGAAGAGCGTTATGACCTCGACCTCTATGGAAGGCTTCAACCTTGACGAGGACGGCGACAACGACGAGAATATGTTTGACGAGCAGTCGCTTGTAGACGACGGCGACGATTTTGCCGATTTTGACGGCGAAGACGACGAATTTTAATTAAGGAGGAGCGATTATTATGGAAAACAATGTTTTTGATTCAATAAAAATTAATCTTGCTTCTCCCGAGCAGATTTTATCATGGTCTTACGGCGAGGTTACCAAGCCCGAAACCATTAACTACAGAACTCTCAAGCCCGAGAGAGAAGGTCTCTTCTGCGAGAGGATTTTCGGACCTACCAAGGACTGGGAATGCCACTGCGGAAAGTACAAGAGAATCAGATATAAGGGCAAGATTTGCGACCGCTGCGGCGTTGAGGTAACACGCGCCAAGGTAAGACGTGAGCGTATGGGTCATATCCACCTTGCGGCTCCCGTATCGCACATCTGGTACTTCAAGGGAACACCGTCGAGAATAGCTCTTATCCTCGATATGTCTCCCAAGGAGCTCGAAAGCGTACTCTACTTCCAGAGCTATGTAGTAACAGACCCCGGCGACTGCCGTGAGCTCGAAAGATTACAGTGCCTCTCCGAAACCGAGTATATGGATATGCGCGAGAAGTACGAGGACGACTTCAAGGCAGGCATGGGCGCCGAGACAATTCTCGAGCTCTTAAAGCAGATTGACCTTGACGCTCAGGCGGCTTCCGTCAGAGAAGAGCTCGAGTACGCGACAGGTCAGAAGCAGGGCAAGCTCGCAAAGAAGCTCGACGTTATCGAGAGCTTCCGCGCTTCGGGAAACCGTCCCGAGTGGATGATTCTCACCGAGGTTCCCGTAATCCCGCCCGATATCCGTCCTATGGTACAGCTCGACGGCGGACGCTTCGCGACCTCCGACTTAAACGACCTTTACCGTCGTGTTATCAACCGTAACAACCGTCTCGCTAAGCTCATCGAGCTTAACGCTCCCGATATCATCATCCGCAACGAGAAGCGTATGCTTCAGGAATCTGTCGACGCTCTTATCGACAACGGCAGAAGAGGCCGTCCCGTAACGGGACCCAACGGCAGACCGCTCAAGTCTCTCTCCGATATGCTCAAGGGTAAGCAGGGTCGTTTCCGTCAGAACCTTCTCGGTAAGCGTGTAGACTATTCGGGCCGTTCGGTTATCGTTGTAGGTCCTGAGCTCAAGATGTATCAATGCGGTCTCCCCAAGGAGATGGCGCTCGAGCTCTTCAAGCCCTTCGTTATGAAGCGTCTTGTCGAGACAGGCACTACAAACATCAAGGCAGCCAGAAAGGCAGTCGAGAGAGCACGCCCCGAGGTCTGGGACGCTCTCGAGGTAGTAATCAAGGGTCACCCCGTACTCCTCAACCGTGCTCCTACGCTTCACCGTCTCGGTATTCAGGCGTTTGAGCCCGTGCTCGTAGAGGGTCGCGCTATCAAGCTTCATCCGCTCTCATGTACCGCGTACAACGCTGACTTCGACGGCGACCAGATGGCGGTTCACGTACCGCTTTCGGCTGAGGCTCAGGCAGAGGCAAGATTCCTTATGCTCGCAGCAGGAAACCTCCTCAAGCCCTCCGACGGTATGCCTGTAACGGTTCCGACTCAGGATATGATTCTCGGTTCCTATTACCTTACTCTTGACAAGGACGGAGAGCCAGGCGAAGGCAAGGTATTCCGTGACGTTAACGAGGCTATGATGGCGTACCAGACAGGCGTCCTCACGCTTCATTCCAAGATTAAGGTTCGCCGCACCGCGGTTGTTGACGGCGTAGAGCAGTCCGCTCTCGTTGACACCTCTGTCGGCAAGATTATCTTCAACAATCCCATCCCTCAGGACCTCGGCTTCATCGACAGAAGCATTCCCGAGAACCGCTTCAAGTTCGAGGTTGACTTCCTTGTAAGGAAGAAGGGACTTGAGCAGATTATCGACGCGTGCATCAAGAAGCACGGCGTTCAGACTACATCCGTAGTTCTCGATAATATCAAGGCTCAGGGCTATAAATATTCCACAATCGGCGCAATCACGGTTGCTGTATGCGACGCTGTTATTCCGCCCGAGAAGAGCGAGATTATCGCTGAGGCTGAGACCAAGGTCGACGCTATCAACGAGGAATACAACCTCGGTCTCCGTTCCGACGACGAGCGTTACAGCGACGTAATCAAGGTATGGAACGGCGCTACAGAGGCGGTTACTCAGAAGCTTCTCAGCGGTCTTGACCCGTTCAACCCCATCAAGATGATGGCTCACTCGGGTGCCCGTGGTAACGACAACCAGATTCGTCAGCTCGCAGGTATGCGCGGACTTATCGCGAATACATCGGGTAAAACAATCGAAATCCCCATCAGGGCTAACTACCGTGAAGGCCTTAACATCTTAGAGTACTTCATCTCGTCCCGAGGCGCGCGTAAGGGCCTTGCCGATACAGCGCTTCGTACAGCTGACTCGGGTTACCTCACACGTCGTCTCGTAGACGTATCTCAGGAGGTTATTATCCACGAGGAGGACTGCGGCTCACGCGAAGGTCTCGAGGTATTCAATATCGTCGCTGACGGCGGAAACGTAATCGAGGGTCTCCACGAGCGTCTCATCGGTCGTTACCTTGTAGATGATTTCTGCGACGAAAACGGCAACACACTCGTGTCCAAGGATGTAATGATGGGCGACGAGGAAGCCGATATCATCGTCAACAGCGGCGTTGAGAAGGTCAGCATCCGTTCCGTACTCGGCTGCTGCGCTAAGCACGGCGTATGCCGCAAGTGCTACGGCTCCAACCTTGCGAACCGTCAGCCTGTAACAGTCGGCGAGGCTGTAGGTATTATCGCGGCTCAGTCAATCGGTGAGCCCGGTACACAGCTTACAATGCGTACCTTCCATACGGGCGGTGTCGCTAACGCAGAGGATATCACACAGGGTCTTCCCCGTGTCGAGGAGCTCTTCGAGGCGAGAAAGCCCAAGAGCCTCGCGATTATCAGTGAAATCGACGGTGTCGTACGCTTTGAGGAGCGCAAGAACGCCAACCACGCAGTTGTTTTCAACGAGCAGACAAGCGACGAGAAGGCTTACCTGATTCCCTTCGGCTTCAGAGTAAGGGTTTCCGAGGGCGATCACATCCTGAAGGGTGACAAGATTACCGACGGTTCGGTCAATCCCCACGACGTACTCGCAATTCTCGGCACCAACGCCGTTCAGAACTACCTCATTTCCGAGGTACAGTCTACCTACCGTTTACAGGGTGTTGATATCAACGATAAGCACATCGAGGTTATCGTTCGTCAGATGCTCAAGAAGGTAAGACTTGACGACGCAGGCGACACAACTCTTATCGCGGGTCAGTCCTACGACAAGACTCAGGTTCTCACAGCCAACGAGGAAATCCGCCGCCGTATCGCAAACGGCGAGGAGGGTCTCAAGGAGGCTACCTGGACTCAGATGCTGCTCGGTATCACAAAGGCTGCTCTCGCGACAGACAGCTTTATGTCGGCGGCTTCGTTCCAGGAGACAACCAGAGTTCTCACGGACGCTGCTATCAAGGGTAAGGTTGACCACCTTATGGGTCTCAAGGAGAACGTTATCATCGGTAAGCTCATCCCCGCAGGTACGGGTATGCGCCGTTATAACGACGTTGAGCTCGACGTCAACCAGTCCGAGGAAGAGGTTGTTTACTCTACCGAGGGTTAATTGCAAAACTATAAGGGATCGCTTCGGCGCAATATCATTAAGATAAGCCGAAGGTGCTTTTAAGAAAAACACACTTGCTGGAAAGCAGGTGTGTTTTTTTATAAAAAAGCAATACTAAAAGACCGACA
>ONAL01000029.1 GCA_900315785.1 uncultured Eubacteriales bacterium | reverse complement strand
TTATGCTGAGCTTTCCCTTTCGCAAATCCGAAACAAAGCCGACAAAAACGGTGAGCATCATAAAGATATGCTTCAGACCCAGAGAGTCAAAGAACTTGCAGAATCCAATGAGGTTACCCAGCGTAAAGAATTGCATACACAAAAAGGTGAGGGAAATATATATTAAAATGTCGAGAAAGGAAATCCTGATTTTCTTTCCTTGCATTCTTCCCTCTCCTTTCCGTTAAATTATTTTTCCAAAATATGAAGCCAAAGCGATGACCTTTCTTTTAATACCGCTAGAACCGTATGTTAAGACTGTTTTTCGTTTTGATTTAAGCTTTTCCCAAGCTTCCGTCCACTTGTCGGGATAGCCCTCCCTGTCCACATCCTTCAGGAAGGTGACATAGCTGTCGAAGCAGCGGCAGTCGGCAATCTTTCTGAGCTCGGGATACATCTCTGTGATGTCCCGTGCCATCTGTTCACCGAAGATTACGGCGTCCTCTCTTGCGGGCGTGTACTCGTTTCGCGATATCGAGCCGCGGCGGAACAGGTAATAATACAGCGCCTCTCCGCCGAAAGCCACCCTGTCGCAGAGGAACATTGTTTTGTAAACAGTTGCGACATCCTCGAATATCCTGCCCTTTGGGAATCTGATATCCCTAAAATGCTCGGTTTTGAAAAGTCTGAAACAGGCGGAATTTGAAAAATACTTTCGGCTCAGCAGCTCGAAAAAAGCCTGTTTCCTGTCCATAACAAATTCCTTGCCGCATTTTGCTGGACTGCCGACGGGCTTTCCGTCAGCGTCGACGCTTTTGTACGAGCAAATTGACATATCCGCGCCGTATTTCTTAATCAAGGAGTAAAGATACTCCACATAGTTTTTTTCTATATAATCGTCGCCGTCCACGAAGGTAACGTAACTACCCGAAACGATGTCAAGCGCCGCGTTTCGCGCGTCTGAGAGTCCTCCGTTTTCCTTGTGAATTACCCTGACTCGGCTGTCACGTTCGGCGTAGCTGTCGCAGATTCTCGGGCACGAGTCAGTCGAGCCGTCGTCGACAAGGATTACCTCGAGCTCTGTGTAGGTTTGACCGAGGATACTGTCAACGCATTTTTTTATGTACTTTTCGGTGTTGTACACAGGTACAATGACAGTAACTAAATCGGTCATTTATATCTCCTTGTAAATCATTCCCTTATTCTTTCGGGAGGATTTGGGAATTTTTACATTATCTTTATAATATCCCGCGCCGATTACAACCGCAATCCGCTCGCTTTTTTTGAGACCGAGCGCCGAGCGGACAAGCTTGTCATCGCCGCGTTTGTTCGACCACTGCAGGAAGCAGGAGCCGATACCTTTTTTATGAAGTCCGTTTACGAAATTCATAGCGGTCAGACCCGCATTGAGGTAGCCCTGGTTGCGCTCGCCCGAATAATCAAAGGCGGAGATATCAAAGGTTATCAGAAAGAACGTGACCACATCGGTGTTGAAGCCGCTGATCCCCAGAACTCTGTCAATAAGGAGCTCCTTTGCTTCGGCGGATTTTACGCGGTACACGCGGCACATCTGGCGGTTGCACGCCGTCGGAGCCGAGCTGAAATATCTCAGCGCAAAATCTACATCCTCGTTTCTCAGCTCGCGTTCCTCAAAATCGCGCACCGAACGTCTGCCGAGCAGCTTGTCGTTCGTCTCGAACAGCTCGCTTCCTGCACCGCCGTTATCCTCAAGCTTATCGATGTAATCAGCCAAGTCCTCGGGGAGCACAAAACCTTTTTTAATGTGAAAAGCCTTCCATGATTTGAGCGACGAAGCGGCGAGCGCGTACTCGAACTCATCTTTCTTCTCGGGATTGTCTCTGAGTATTCCGACAATCTGTCTGACCTTTTCCTCGCCGAAGGGTCGGGGGTCGTTGCTACACAAGCCCTTTTCAATATTGTGCACAAGGAGCATAAGCCTGTAGCGGCTATCTCCCCTTTTCTCCGCCTTTTCGAGGTAGTATCTGTTGAAATCTCTCGCGTCGCCAAAGAATTCTTTGTAGTTTTTTATTCCCTTAATGCGCCTGCGAAGAAAGCTGTTTTTCTTGAGCTTTGAGCGCAATCCGTTGTTACCCATTAAGCATTTCCTTTAAAAGTTTCAGAGATTTTTCTCTCTCGGTTTTTATAATTTCGTTAGCGTATGCGAAGTCGATTCTTCTGTCCGCAAGCGCCAAATCGTTGTTGTCCCTAAGTATTCTGTCTGAGAGCCCCGTCATACTCAGTACGCTGCGGTTTCTCTCCTGAGTTTTGTTGTTCGGTAGAACCTCGACAAATACGGTGTTGAAGATAATTGCAAACGCCGTGCCGTGGAACGAGTCCGTAACAAGCAGCTCTGCGTTTTTAATATATGACAGGAACTCGCCGATATTCGGGTGCTTCAGACTGCCCGCGCGGTTTTTCTGGTGATAATAAGGCGAGACGCGAATAAGCTTCAAGCCCTTTTTTTGAGCGAGCTTTGCAGCGTAATCGTTGAGCCGTGTGTCGTTGTGGATCTGATAAACAAGCACATATTTCTGCTTGGGGGTTTCCTCGATATAATCGCTCCATTCCTCTCGGTCGAGCAGGAAAACAGGGTCAAGAACCTTTTCGGCGTTTATGCCCATTTTGCCGAGGATTTTCACGGCGCTGTCCTCACGCACGGTTACCCTTTTGAAGCCTTTGAGCTCCCTCTGCAGAGCAGCTTTGCAGCTCTCGTCAATCTGTCCCTTGCCTATGCTCGACGCGTAGGAGAGCTTTTTGCCCTTCGCGAAATTGAGCAGATAGGACAGGTCAAGACTTCCGTCGGAGACAGGACCCCAAACCTGGTCGCTGCCCGCAATATAGAAATCAGCCTTGGGAGGAGCGTTTCTGAGCTCCTCGTTTGAGGAATAACGTCGGGAAAGGTTGAGCACGCTGCCGCGCATTTTCTGAAACCTTTTGCCGACGATCACACTTTCAGGCTGACGAAGCGAAAGGTAAACCGCCTTTTTGAGCGCGTTGTTGTTCCACTTCGGCTTATTTTTTACGAGAGTTTTTTCGACGTTTCTGTAGCTTTCGTCGGTACGCACATAGTCGATAATCTCACACTCGACGCCGAGCTTTTCTATTGCTTTTTGAGTTGCCAGCGCTTGAAGAAGCGAGCCGTAGTTCGAAACGGCGTGGCGTGTGATTACCGCTGCTTTCATTTTCTAACCATCCTGTAAACCTCGCTGAGCTTTTTGTAGTGGATTTCGGGGGTGTATTCCTCCGAAAACAGCCTGCGCGAGTTGTTTTTCATCTGAGCGTACTCCTCGGGAGAAAGGGCGTAAAGCTTTTTCAGACAGCCGCCAAGCTCCTCCGCGTTGCCGCTCTGGAACAAAAGCCCGTTTCCCCTGATAAGCTCGGGGATTCCGCCGATATCCGCTCCGATAATCGGTCGGCTCAGAGCGAGCGCTTCAATCGCGGAGTAGGGTCCGTTCTCGTACCATTCGGACGGGAGAACCACCGCCTTTGCGTTTCCGACGAGGTCATAAAGCTCCTGACCGCTCTTGAATCCGAGCATTTTTATATTAGTTAAGTTGTTGTTTTTGATATAATCGCCGAGCTCCTTTTCGAGAGGACCTGTTCCGACGATGTAAATCGGCAGTCCCGCGGAAGCTCTGATGAGCGTCATAACACCCTTTTCCTCGGAAAGTCTGCCAAAGTAGAGGAAGTAGCTCTCGCTGTCCGCACTCCTGTTCACAGTCGGCAAATCACTGTCGAGAAAGTTCGGGATATGAACGAGCCTGTCGGGCTCCACGCCGAACTCGATGAACTTCTCACGGTAGAAACTGCTCGGCGTAATTATCGCTCCGATTGCGTCGTAGCTCTTTTTGAATCGGTGGAGCGCTCCCTCGCAGAGGTTGATAAGGCTCTTCGCCTTTGAGTTCTTGACGCACCTGTTTTTTACGCAGTGTCTGAGCTTTCCGTCCTTGCAGTCCTCGCAGATTTTGCCGTGGTGCATAAGCTTGTAGTTGAGGCAAATCATTTTTAAATCGTGGGCTGTGTAGACGGTCGGGATTTTGTATTTCTTTATAACGTCGAGTATCGACGGAGAAATCTGGTGCTGAAAAATTTGGAGATGAACGAGGTCGGGTCTGAAATCCTCGACGATTTTCTTAAACTTGCGCTTGGCTTCGCCCGAGTAGATGATGTTCTTTGCGATTCTCAGCTTTTCAAGCGCCGAGCCGCCGCCCGAATAGTCGGCGTTTCGAACAAAATATGAGCTGTACTCGGACGGGAAGTTGCGTTCATCTTCCATCGAAAAATCTATTACGGTGTGACCCTTCGCTTCCAGAAGCCTTTTCAGCGCGAAGTAGTATGTCTCGCTTCCACCCTTGATGTAGTGGAATTTGTTTACCATAAGGATTTTCATTCGGTGAATACCTTTTCGTACATATCTGAGATTATCCGCCAGCTGTAGGCGGATTTGACGCGGTCCTTAGCCTTTTTGCCGAGAGAAGCGATTTCGCTTTCGCTGAGCGCGTCGGCTTTTTCAATAAGCTCGGAAAGGCTTCCGCCTTCCTTGCTCCAGTAGAGCGCGCTGTCCTCGGCGACCTCACGGTTGAAGCCGACGTCGAGCAGGAGATTGAGGTCGGTCGAGCCGAGAGCCTCAAGCAGGCTGGGGTTTGTACCTCCAACCTCGTGACCGTGAAAATAGCCGTAGGCGTTTGAGCGGATTTCCGCGAGCAGTTCGCTGTCGTAAACCGTGCCGACAAACTTGATTCTCTTGTCTTTGTCAAAGCCTGTCTTTGCCTTGAGCTTTTCGAGGAATTTGTCCTCTACATTAGTAATCAGAGCAAAGTCTCTGTCGGAATTGCTCTGCATAAATTCGCGCAGCATTGTCTCGTAGTTGTTCTCGGGCACAAAGCGTCCGACAACAAGGTAGTAGCCGCGGCTCTTAAGCCCCTTTTCACTGTACCACGCTCTGAGCTTTTCGCTCTGTTCCGAGGGAGACGAGGTCTCTGCTCCGTAGGCGATAAAGGTGGTTTCGGGGCTGTATTTTTTGTAGGTTTCCTTAATATACTTCTCGATATTTTTGCTGTCGCAGATAAGCAAATCACAGCTTCTGACCATCAGCTTTTCCGAGAATTTCCAGTAAGCTCTGACGGGCTTGGGCCATTTTGCCCTGAGCCACTCGTGACCGTCGGGATTGACGAACAATCTTCCGCCGAGACGGTGGAGCTTTTTTAGATAGTGCTTTGTGAAAGGTCCGATTCTGCACGCGAGAATGTAGACAATCGGATTTTCGATTTTATTTTCCCTGATATATCTGCACGCGCTTTTCAGCGCCTTGACGTCGTAGTAAATCGCCTGAGCAGGTCCTATGCTCGGCACGCTGAGCCTGAAGCACCTTGCGTTGTGATAGGTGAACTCGCTGTTTTCCTTTGCCTTGCAGGCTACATGGTATTTAATTTTCGGGTTGTCGGCATGGTATTCGGTGAGCTTGTCCACGAAGGTTTCGTAACCGCCGTAGCTCGCGGGAATACCCTTGCTTCCGATAATAAATACATTCTGCTCGTTCATTTACATTGACCCTTCTCTTTTGAAAACCTGTACCATGGTTTTGCAGAGTATTTTTATGTCCAGGATAATCCGCCATTCACGGATATACATTGTATCCAGACGCACAACTTCCTCGAAGTCGGTGATTTTGCTTCTGCCGCTGACCTGCCACATTCCCGTGAGACCGGGCTTAATCGCGAGGCGCGCGCGGTGGTGAAGCTCGTATTTTTCCCATTCGTCAAGCGTCGGGGGACGTGTGCCGACAAGGCTCATATCGCCCTTGAGGACGTTGAAGAACTGAGGACATTCGTCTATCGAAAGAGCTCTCAGCCAGCCGCCGAAGCCCTTCTTAATCTTGCCGTTTTTAAGCTTTTTGCTTCCGATTATTCTCTCGTCAAAGTCGAGCTTGAACATCATACCGTCCTTGACACGGTTCTTGCTCATAAGCTCCTTCTTGCGTTCCTCGGCGTCGGCGTACATTGTGCGGAATTTGTAGAGCTTGAACAGCTTGCCGTTCTTGCCCACACGCACCTGCTTGAAGAAAATCGGACCGGGCGATTTTATCCAGAGCACGGGAGCGACAAAAAGCGTGATGATTCCCGTGAGAATACAGCCGATGATTCCGCCGATGATATCGAGCAGTCTCTTGACAATCAGCTGCCAGGTTGAAGCATAGTTGAGACTTGTGGTGAGAACCGTATATCCGCCGATTTTTTCGACTATCTGGGCTTTTCCGCTGATTTCGTCAGTGTCGAGGATACGGACGTGAATAGCAAGTCCCATTGTTTCAAACTCGCTTATCAGCTTTTTCGGATAGCTCTCACCGCGCTGAGCGTCTATGAACACCTCGTCGACCCAGCGTCTGCACACATAGTCAGCCGCAGTGCTTTCGTCGGCGACAACCTCTATTCCGCTGACAGTCTCGCCTGTCATATTATCGTCATAGATAATAAGCCCCGCGATGTCAATGCCTTCGGTGTCGCCCTTGATAATCCTTTTCAGCGTTTTCTCGGCTTTTGCCTTGGTTGTGACGACCAGCATCGAGCGGGTTTTTCGGCTTTTAAGCCTCGCCCTGATAAACCTTTTTGACGCAATTCGCGCAAAATAACTGATAATCATAAAAATTATCAGGGTTATCAAAGACCTGTTTCGGATACCCTCGATAAAGCTTTCACCCAGAATGTAGTAGAAGAAGAGAGCTACCAGGAACACCAGCACGGAATATGTAATCACGCTGACCATTTCGCGCCAGTAGCCGCGCTCGAGAATGTCGTTATACGCTTTTGAAAAAATCGATACCAGCACAGCCGTAACATTCAGAATAATTATTAACTTGTAATAATCCTCGCCCGGCATATTATAGGATAAAAACCGCCGCGCTATGAGGTATGTGATTCCAAAGGATATGTTAATGCAGAGTATATCCTGAATCAGGAAATAAAGGTGCCAAAGAAGCCCTCTCGTTCCTTTTTGGTACATAATATTCCGCCTGACTGTTTAGTAATTAATAAACCTGTGACCTGTAATAGCCCGAGCGTCTCGCTCTGTAGAGGTAATAGCCGCCCTTTGAGGTTTCGAGCGTCGGAATCTGGTTGACGATGATTCCGAGAATCTTCGCGTTGTTTCGCTTGAGCGTGTCGCAAGCCTTGTTAAGCTCGGGATAGGTTGTGTCCTTGTGCTTTGTGACAATAACCACACCGTCGGAAAGTCCGATGAGCGGGATAACGTCGACAACCATATTGACGGGAGGAGTGTCAAAGATAATGAAGTCGTATTTATGCTCAAGCTCCGCTACCATTTCCGCCATACCTTCGCTCGAGAGAAGCTCCGAGGGGTTGGGCGGAATCGCTCCGTAGGTTACCATATCGAGGTTGTCTCTGCCCGTTCCGACGATAACGTCGTCGAGCGAGCACTCGCCCATAAGGTAGTTCGCGAGTCCGTTTTCATTTGTTATATCAAATAAGTTGTGAGTTGTGGGACGGCGAAGGTCGCAGTCGATAACGAGCACCTTCACGTTTACCTGCTGAGACAGCGCGATTGCGAGGTTGACAACGGTTGTCGTCTTGCCCTCGCTCTTGTAGGGACTTGTGACGATAATCTTCTTGCAGCCCTTTTTGATTATGGAATAGACAAGGTTTGTACGAGCCTTCTTGTACGCCTCGGTTACCTGGAACCTGAGGGCGCGGCTGCGCTTTTCGTTAGTTTTCTTTGCCATTTTCTGCCTCGCTTTCCGACGCGTCAACGTCGTCGATGATTATCTTCTGACCCGAGAAGTCGGGAATCGCCGAGAGAATCGGGATTGAGTTGATTTCGGTCATATCGGGATTATACTTGATTTTGTTGTCGAGAGCCTCTCTCGCGAAAACATAAATCAGAGCGAGCAAAAAGCCCGCACCCATAGCGAACAGCGTGTTTCTGGTGACGCTCGGGGCTGACGGATATGTCGGGATAATCGCGTTGTCGACAATCTTGAGCTCGTTGTGGTCCTTGATAGCGCCGATAATTCCCGGAGCTACATCGGCTACGGCGTCGGCGATAATCTTAGCCTCTGTGGGCGAGTGCGCCGCGACGATTGCCGAGAAAACCTGAGTTTCCTTGTCGCTGCCCTTGAAATCTACCATGGCGTTGAGCTGACCCGCGGTGTACTTGTCGTCGAGATTGCGCGAAAGCTTGTCAAAAAACTTGTTGGTCTCGAGCATTTCGATATAGTCGTTTACGAGCGACGTCGCGAGGTTATAGGAGCTCAAATCGTTATATCCGCTCTCACCCTTGCCTGTTGTCTCGACGTAGAGCTTGACCGAGGCGGTGTAGGTCTTTGCGATAAAGAACTTGGAATACACAAAGGAAACCGCGCCGAGCAGAATTGCCGCGACCACCATAAGCCAGAGACCCTGCTTAAAGATTTGGAACAAATCCTTAAATGAGATTTCGTAGCTTTCTCTGTTTTCAACATTATCCATAAAAATTCACACCTCGTTTGTTGAGTAAATGTTATAGTCATACAGATTGATTGTACTACAAAATCTGATATAATGCAACATTTTCTTTATGGAAAGAATTATCGGCAAAAACACATTTTTGTCCCCGAAAAATCGGCGGCTTGTATTTCTATTTACAAGTGTACTGCGCTGTGATATAATGATACCATCCGAAAAAGGAGGTTTTTTAAATTGAAAAAGCTCTTAACACTCTTTCTCGCCGCGTTTTTCGCCGTGACTTTTTCCACTCACGCGTTCGCTGCGGGGATTAATTCTGCCGAGCAGAGCGTTCTCGCGAATATGCGCACTCCCGCAAATATGAACGGCACGAGCGTTTATGTGCCCGACAGCTACATCAATCAGGCTGAGGCGCGCTTCAATACAATTGATATGACCGAAGCTCAGGCAAGCGAAATCAACTCGAACATCTCCGCGGGCAGAGCGTTCATCGAAGGCACGGGCAAGAGCTCAATCAAGGAGCTCTCAACCGAGGAAAAGCAGACGCTGCTTTCCTACGCTTCCGCAGCCGCCGCGGTTCTCGACCTGGTTACTCCCGCGGGAGTGAACGGCGATAGAGTGAAAATTGTCACAAAGGACGGCACCGTCGTAATGGACGAGACGGAAAACGTAATCAAAGTCACAGGCTCCGCGGACATTACCCCGACCGTAATCGCGGTATCGGTTATCGCGTTTTTGCTTACGGTATCCGCAGGCGTTCTCATTATATTAAAGAAAAGGCGTATTTGCTATGAAGAAATCGAGCAGTAACACAAGGTCGCAGAAGAAGCGCAAAAAGCTCTTCAAGGCGGTCAAGCGGTTTGTCCTGACGCCTGTTCTGGTCTGCGCGTTGATGTACGCGGTGATTATCGCCGTGGGCTATCCGATGATGTCGGACGCGGTTTCCATAGGCTCTATGCTGTTCCAGAACAACGCGCCGAGCTTTTCGCGCGAATATGAAAACATCTTTACACCGAGCGACAACACGGGCGACAAGGTTGACGCCTCCGAGGTTGTTTACCCCTCAATCAACAAACAGTTCGGTAAAATATCCATAGAATCAGCCGATATCGACGCAAAGCTCTTTTTCGGCGACGGCTCCGTTCCGCTGAGAAACGGCGTGGGAGTATACGCGGGAAGCTTTATCCCCGGCTACGGCAGGACAATCCTCGCCACAGGTCACAACAACACCTACCTCAACGGTCTGAAAAAGGTCAAAAAGGGCGACATCATACAAATCCGAACAAGCTACGGAAACTACGAATACAAAATTGTGAAAATTGCCGTCAAAAAGGCTGATGACAAGACCGCCTATGACCTCTCGGCAAAGAAGGAAAACCTCATTCTTTACACCTGTTATCCCTTCGACGAGCTGGGTCTGACAGAGTACCGCTGCTTTGTTTATGCCGACAAGGTCTCGGGACCCGAGATTGTCGGAATCTATGAATAAGGGGGCGGAAGTATGAAAAAGCTTTTCAAAAAAATATCGCTCAAAAGGGTATGCTACGCGCTCCTTTCCTTTATTCTTGCGCTCACAATCGTCGCGGGCTCCGTCTCGATGATTATCAGGCTGACATTCCTCAACAAGGGCTTCCTCTCGGATACGCTCAATTCGTCGAACTACTACTCCGACCTCTGCGTCGAAATCACCGACAACCTGACCGACCTCGGCGACGCGTCGGGGCTTGACCGAAGCTTCTTTGAAAGCTTCGTCGACGAGGTTCTTGTGCGAAAGAACGTCCAGTCCTACATCGACAACTTCTACGCGGGCAAGGAGCTCGTCGTCTCCACCGCAGGCTTTGAGGAAGAGCTCCGTTCGGCGCTCAACAAGTACATAGAAAACAAGAAAATAAAGAACGTAAACGAGAAAAATATCGACTACTTCGTCGCGAAGGCTTGTAAGATTTACGAGAAGAGCGTAAAAATCACGTACTTCTCCTCAATCCAGAAGCTCGTATCAAAGCTCAACACCCTGACAACCGTTATCGCGATAATCTCGGTGCTCATCAGCGCTGGCATTGTCTGTCTGCTGTTGTTCACAAACGAGTGGAAGCACAAATCCGTGCGCTACCTCTACACTTCCGTTTCGGCTTCGGGTCTCTTTTTGCTTTCGTTCCCGCTCGGAGTTTATCTCTCGGGAACGCTCGGAAGGCTCTCGATTCTCTCACGTTCGCTGAGCGATATGTACCTTTCGGTGCTCAGAGGCGCGCTTAACGACCTGATTGTTTTCTCTGCCGTTCTGCTCGTTGTCGGTATTTCTTTGTGGGTTGTTCACAATCATCTCAGAAGAAAAGCGGCAATTTAAACAAAGCCCCTCGCATTATCACCAATTACATCTTTTGTTTTCTGTGCAAAATGTCAATGGCATTTTAATATGCAAAATGATATAATCTAAAGTGTATTGATATCAACTCAAGGAGGATAAAATCAATGAAAACACCTAAGAAAATTTTAAGCTTGGTTCTTGCGGTTATGGTAGTAGTTTCCGCTTTTGCCGTATGCACTGTTTCGGCTTCTGCTGCTACACTTAAAACCCCCACAGGTCTTAAGGTATATAATATGAACCATTCGCTCGTTATTTCCTGGAAAAAGGTTTCAGGCGCAAAGTCCTATCAGGTATTCAAGGACGGCAAGCTCTTTGCCACCGAGACAAAGACCTCGACACGCGACTACAGCGTTACAGGCGGTAAGATTTATTCTTACAAGGTAAAGGCTGTCAACGGCTCCAAGAAGAGCGCTGCTTGCGCTCCCGTTAAGTGCTGCCGTGTAAACTTCACGGTTATCACCTCCATCTCCAACCAGAAGGACGGCATTAAGCTGACTTGGGTTCTGAGAACAGGCGCTGACAAATACATCGTTGAAAGAGCTACAAAGAACGGTTCCTACACCGAGCTTAAGAGAGTAACAACCCTTGAGTATACAGATAAAACTGCTGTAGCAGGTACAGAGTACGACTACAGAATCACAGGCTACAACAACGCTACAAAGGCTACTTCGACCTGCTCCGTTCAGGCAAGCGCAGTTCGTCTTGCTCCCGTTAGCGGCTTAACTGCTATCAAGTCCATCGACTCCCGCACAATTACAGTTAAATGGGCGGCTTCCACAGGCGCTGAGGCTTACAATGTTTATCGTCAGAAGTGCACAGACGAGGATTTCAAGAAAATCGCTACTGTTACCGCTTCTACCTTCATTGACACAGATATCCTCGCTAACCCCTCCGCATATCGTTACTATGTAACATCCGCTAAGGGTGATTCGGAATCCGCAAAGAGCCACGAGAGATTTGTTCAGACATACGGCTCCAAACCCGCATATTTCGACGCTGAAAAGAACTATCACGTTCCGCTCGCATTCAAGGTTGGCGACTTTTACGAAGAAGGCAAGTACCTCTCCGATTACTACAGCTACGGCGGCAACTACGACGTAACAATCACACAGGGCGCTGACGTTATCTCTATCGACGACAACGTAATCACTGCTAAGAAGGCAGGCACCGCAGAGGTTGTTATCCACGTTACCGACGCAGTCAAGGCT
Organism: uncultured Eubacteriales bacterium; assembly: GCA_900315785.1. Classification (GTDB taxonomy): domain Bacteria; phylum Bacillota; class Clostridia; order Oscillospirales; family Acutalibacteraceae; genus Ruminococcoides. The sequence goes on along the minus strand of ONAL01000029.1, from coordinate 7,457 downwards.
ATCCTCGTTAATGACCTCAAGGACGACCTTGTAAACGCTCTTACAAACCGCAACGTGGTTCTCGATATCACTGTTGCATAATCCAAACAGAATCGCGGGTGCCGCAAGGTACCCGCTTTTTTACTTTATATAAAGGTGATGTTTATGAAAAAGCTAATCTCAGCTTTCTTAATCCTCGCGTTGACGCTCAGCTGCGCCGTATCGGCTTTTGCCGCTTCAAAGCTCTCGGCTCCGAAGCTTTCCGCAGCCAAGAACACCCGCGCGGGAATTGTGCTCAAATGGAAATCGGTAAAGGGCGCGACAAAATACTGCGTCTACCGCAAGGTCGGAAAGACAGCCTACAAGCGGCTCGCAACCGTGAAGTCCACAACCTACACGCATAAATCCGCCGTTTCGGGCACACGCTATTCGTATAGAATCAAGGCGTTCGGCAAGGGAGCGGCTTCAGGCTACAGCAGTGCAAGGACAATCACGCGCGTGGCGACCCCTTCGCTCAAGCTCTCGAACACAAACAGCTCCGTCAAAGCGAGGTGGAGCACGGTCAAAAAGGCTTCGGGCTATGTGCTTCTCTTCAAAAAGTCGAGCGCAAAGAAATACTCCGTGCTTTACCGCGGCAAGGCAAAGACTTTCAGCTTTGACAATATCGCTTCGGGCGGCTCCTACGATATGAAGGTCAAGGCAGTTATCGGCAAGGACAGCGGCGCGTACTCGTCTGTCAAATCCGACACCTTCCTTGAAGCTCCGTCGATTGTAGCCGAGGAGCTCATCGATATGAAGGGCATTACACTCAAGTGGGGCAATATTTACAAGGCTCAGAAGTACCTGATTTACCGCTCGCTCAAGTCCGAAAACAGCTTTAAACGTATTGCCGCCGTGACCTCTACCACCTATATCGACAGCGATATTACGGGAATTAACTCCTACAAATACTACGTAAAAGCCTACGCAAACGGAAGCGCCTCGGCGAAGAGCAACATCGACGGCGACGTTTTCGGCGTATACACGAGCGACGACGACCCGCTTTACCTGACAATCAGCAACGGCGAGGTCTACACGGATATCTCCGACAAGCTGATTTCAAAGGTCGGCAAAATCGGTATCGAGACCTATTTCCACTGGAGAAGCGCGGATACAAGCGTGCTGACCGTCGACGCTTACGGCGTGATTACCGCAAAAAAGCGCGGCAAAACCACCATTTACGTAAAGATTGACCCGATTGATGGCTACACCAAATCGACGCACACAATTATGATTGAGGTAACAGTAAAATGAAAATAGCCGTAATCATTACGGGCGGAACAATACTCAGCGCGCCGAGCGGCGGCTTCATATCGCTCTGCGAGGACAGAAAAAGGGAGCTTCTTGAGCTGATAGCTTCGGACGTGGAGCTCGAGGTTTATAACCCCTACACCGTGCTGTCCGAACAGCTCGACGGAAAGCTTCTCAGCAAGCTTATCGCGACTGTCAGCGACGTACTGAAAGAGAGCTTTGACGGAATAATCGTTATACACGGCACGGATACGCTCCAGTATTCGGCGGCTGCGCTCTCGCTCGCCTACGCAGACAGCAAAGTCCCGATTGTGCTTGTATCGAGCAACTACACGCTCGACAACCCAAAGGCGAACGGCAGAGATAATCTGAAATACGCAGTAGAATTTGTAAAAGAAACAATAGGCGGTGTGTTTGTCAGCTACCGAAACCTCGGTCAGAACCCCGAAATCCACCTCGGCAGCCGCGTTCTGCCGCATATTAGCTACGGCGATGAGATTTGTTCGCTTGGCGGCTCCTTCGGATATTTTGAAAACGGCAGTTTTGTCCGAAAGCTTGAAAGCTTCGAGACAAACTCAATCGGCTGTTACGAGCTCTCCGAGCGCTGCCCGATTTTGTATCTCAAAGCATATCCGTCAATGACTTTGCCCAAAACCGATGGTTACAAAGCGGTATTAATTGAGACCTACCACAGCGGAACTCTCCCGACTGAAAACGAGGATTTCGCGGAATTCTGCAAAAGCTGTCCTGTCCCCGTATATGTAACAGGCGTTTCGGACAGAATTCCCTACTCCTCAACCTCGGTTTACGGTGATTTGGGGCTCAAAATACTGCCCCAAACGTCCCCTATATACGCTTTTGTCAACCTTTGGCAGAAGTATAGTTGACATATTTTGTAATTTTCTTTTAATTTCGAACTACTGTTCGTAACAAAATGTTACCCTTTTGTTCATTAATTATTCAATAAAGAATTAACCCTTACAGTTTGTCCATACCACGATTACATTATGGTAGATTTGTTGATTTTCGGCTTGATTTGTTATAGAATATAATTGCACCAGTAAGGTGCCGCACACACTGCAATAAGCAGTTTCACACAATTTCATCCAAAAAAATCAGCGCAATCAAGGATTGCGCTGATTTTTTATTTATCTGCATTTATCCGAAAATCTGCTTAGCCGCGTCGACGCTCTCCTTGGCGTCACGGCAATAATAATCCGCTCCGATTTTTTCGGCATACTCGGCTGTAAGCACTGCACCGCCTACGAGGAACACGCAGTCCTCGAGACCCTCGGTGCTTCTCGCGAGTGCGATTGTCTCCTCCATACTCTTGAGAGTTGTGGTCATCAGCGCCGAAAGTCCGATAACGCGGATATTCTCCCTGAGCGCCGTCTCGACAATCGTCTCGGGAGCGACGTCGCGTCCGAGGTCGAGCACGCTGTAGCCGTAGTTATCCAGCAGAACCTTGACGATGTTCTTTCCGATATCGTGGATATCGCCCTTGACGGTTGCAAGGATAATTCTGCCCTTTGTGACGGGCTGAGCGTCGGTCTTTGCGAGGTGACGCTTGATTACCTCAAAGCACGCCTGAGCGACATTCGCGCTCTGAATAAGCTGAGGAAGGAAGAGCTTGCCCTTCTCAAACTCGGCTCCGACCTTATCGAGCGCGGGAATGAGCTCTCTGTTGACAATCTCCATAGCGTCGGTTGTCAGGAGCGCCTTTTCCGCAATCGCCGCGGCTTCGCCCTTGAGACCGTTTCTGACCGCGTCGGAAAGCGTAATCCGCGAGGTCTGAATCGCCTTTTTCTCGGGCTGAGCGTCGTTATAGTGAGCGATATAATCGCCTGAGTTTTTATCAATGTTCGCGAGAACCTTGTAGGCTCTCACGGCGCCCGTCATATCCTCGTCGTTGGGGTTGATGATGGGAAGGTCGAGACCTTCCTCAAGCGCCATTGTAAGGAAAATATGATTGACAAGCGGACGGTTGGGAAGTCCGAAGCTGATGTTCGAAACGCCGAGACAGGTCTTGCAGCCGAGCTCGGTCTTGACCCTGTGGAGCGCGTTCAGCGTTTCACGGCAGCCCGCCTGCTCCGCGGAAACCGTCAGCGTAAGACAGTCGATATACACGTCCTCTGGGCTTATGCCGTACTCCTTTGCCCTGTTCACAATCCTCTCGGCGATTCTGAATCTGCCCTCGGCAGTCTTGGGTATTCCGTCCTCATCGAGCGTGAGACCGACAACCGACGCGCCGTACTTTTTGACGAGCGGAAGCACAGAGGAAAGAGACTTTTCCTCGCCGTTTACTGAGTTTACAATCGGCTTGCCGTTGTAAATCCTGAGCGCCGCCTCAAGCACATCGGGCTTGGTCGAGTCGATTTGCAGAGGAACATCGACGACCGACTGCAGCGCCTTGATGACCTTGACCATCATTTCCTTTTCGTCGATTTCGGGGAGACCGACGTTTACGTCGAGAATATCCGCTCCTGCCTCAACCTGGCTGATAGCCTGCGAGAGAATGTAGTCGATATCGTTGTTCTTGAGCGCTTCCTTAAAGAGCTTCTTGCCTGTGGGGTTGATTCGCTCGCCGATGATTCGCGGCTCGCAAATCTCGACCGCAGTGGTACCCGAGCAAACCGCAGCGCGCTTCTTGTAATCGGCTTTCTTATATATTCTGCTCTCGGTCTTTGATTTGAGCTCTCTGATATAATCGGGGGTTGTTCCGCAACAGCCACCGACGAGCTTTACGGTGCCGAGATTCATCAGACTGTCCATACAGTCGGCGAACTGCTCGGCGGTTACGTCGTAGGTGTTGGAGTTGGGGTCGGGAAGTCCCGCGTTAGGCTTGACAAAAATCGGCTTATCCGTCCATTCGGTGAGCTCTCTGACAATCGGCTCGAGCTCGGCGGGACCGAGCGAGCAGTTAACGCCGAGAGCGTCCACGCCCAAGCCCGTAAGCGTAAGCGCCGCGCTTTTGACGCCCGCGCCCGCAAAGGTTCTGCCGTTTCGCTCAAAGGTCATCGAAACAACGACGGGCTTGTCGCTGTTTTCCTTGGCGGCGAGCACGCCCGCCTTGACCTCGAGCAAGTCGGTGAAGGTCTCAAAATAGATAACGTCCGCGCCCTTGCCCGCGAGGATTTCTTCCTTGAAATAGTCGTACGCCTTATCGAAGCTCAGCGAGCCCGCGGGCTCGAGCAGCTGACCGATAGGTCCGATATCGAGCGCGACGAGCGCCTTGCCGCCGACGGCTTCCTTGGCGTTTCTGATTCCCGCGCTGATGATTTCCTCAACCGAGTAGGGGCAGTCCTTGAGCTTGTAGCCGTTCGCGCCGAAGGTGTTGGCGCTGATAATCTGAGAGCCCGCCTCGAGGTACTGACGGTGTATATCCATAACGACCTCGGGCTTCTCGATATTGAGCTTCTCGGGGATTTCTCCGAGACCGAGACCGCTCTTCTGGAGCATTGTTCCCATAGCTCCGTCGAGGATTATATATTCACTTTTCATTAAATCGTTAAAATTCACAGCGAGTTCCCGCCTTTCTGAATTTACATTCGTGTCTGAGGTTGCACACAGCGCAGCCACGACGGCGTTTTTCGGGAGGCGTGTCGCTCAGCCCGATAACAGCCGTAACGGACTTTGACGGCGTAAGCGCAAAGCTTTCGTCGGCGCAAAGTCCGATTTTCTTTTGAGCGTCAAGGAGCCTGAGCAGCTCAGCCTGAACCTCCAGAGGATAATCGCCGTAGCCCGGGGAAAATCTCCACGTCAGAAAGCTCCGGGGGTTCTCCCTCGCGAGCTCTTCCTCAATCGAGTTGCAGACGCTCTCGACCGCGGCGCTTGACATTGCGTCGAGCGCAACCGCCTTGGACATATCCCTGACCGAATAGGAGCGGATAAGCCTGTCGGCTTCGGCTCCGAGGGTAGCGCAGAGCACATAGCACCAGTCGCAGCCCTCAAGGTGCTTTTTGATATCCTCGCCCTTGATGATTGAGCTGTCGACGGGGATTTTCTTATATAGATACTTGGGGCTTACGTTCTTCTTAAGCTCCGCTTCGCAAAAGTCGAGCAAATCGTCCATACGCTTGTCTGGCTCGGCGTTTCCGCCGCCGAGATATCGCAGAGTTTCCGCCCGACTGATGTTCTCAAGCTTTATCATAAAAGCTTACCGATAGCCTCGGTGATTTTGCGGGCTACGTAAGGATTGTTCATAGTGTAAAGGTGGATACCGCTCACTCCGCTGGAGATAAGGTCGACGCACTGGTCGACAGCATAGGCGATACCCGCGTCTCTGAGCGCCTCGGGGTTGTCCTCGTAGCGGTTCATAATCTTGGAGAACTTGGCTGGAAGAGAAGCGCCGCAGAGCGATACCATACGCTGAATCTGGTTCTTGTTGACGACAGGCATAATACCCGCCTCAATCGGAACGTCGATACCCGCAAGCAGACACCTCTTGCGGAAGTCGTAGAAAAGGTTGTTGTCAAAGAAAAGCTGAGAGATGAGGAACTCGGCTCCCGCGTCAACCTTTTTCTTCAGATTGATGATATCCGAAATATCGTCCTCGGCTTCGGGGTGAGTTTCGGGATAGCACGCGCCCGCAACGTGGAAACCGCCGAACTGCTTGATAAAGGCTGTCAGCTCGCTTGCGTATCTGAAATCCGTCTTGGGCTCCACATCGGGAACCCTGTCGCCTCTGAGGGCGAGAATGTTGTCTATGTTATTCTCACGGAGCTTCTTGAGAACCTCGGTCACCTGCTCCTTGTCGCTGTTGACACAGGTGAGGTGAGCTGTTGTCTCGATACCGTAGTCATTCTTGATTTTGGACGCAATCGCGAGAGTGTTGTCAGCTGCGGTTCCGCCTGCTCCGTAGGTAACGCTGATGTAGGCGGGACCCAGCGCGCAAAGCTCCTCGAGCACACCGTAAACCGACTCTATGGGAGAGGTTTTCTTTGGGGGAAAGACCTCAAAGGAAAGAATAGTTTTGTCCTTTTTATATAAATCTGAGATATTCATAATTATCACCTCGCTAACATTCTACCACAATAAAGAAAATAAAACAATAATTTGACATTATACAAATTTGTGATAAAATAGATATTGTGCTCAAACAGGCATTAAATCTAAACTTTTAGGAGAACCGATATGAAGCTGTCGCTTGTGGTTCCCTGCTATAACGAGCAGGATAACGTAGAGCTGTTCTACGAGGAGTGTGTAAAGGCGTTTTGCGGAAAGGGCTTTGACTACGAATTTGTATTCGTAAACGACGGAAGCCGCGACGAAACCCTGAACCGTCTCAAAAAACTGTATAACGAAAAGACCGAGAGCAACATAACCGTTGTGTCGTTCAGCCGAAACTTCGGCAAGGAAAGCGCGATTTTCGCGGGAATCAAGAACTCCGTCGGAGATTATGTCTCGCTTATCGATGCGGATTTGCAGCAGCGTCCCGAGGTCGTGCTTGAAATGCTCGATATCCTCGAAACTGAGCCCGAATACGACTGTGTAGCGGCTTATCAGGGAAAGCGCAAGGAAAGCGCAATTATGAAGGGCTTCAAGTCGGGCTTTTACAAGATTATCAATATGCTGTCCGAGGTTGAGCTCCACGCTGACGCGAGCGATTTCAGAACGTTCACGAGAGGCGTTGCCGACGCAATCCTCGAAATGAGCGAGTACCACAGATTTTCGAAGGGTATTTTCAGCTGGATTGGCTTCAACACAAAGTTCGTTCCCTACGAGGTTCAGGAGCGCAACGCGGGCGAAACCAAGTGGAGCTTCCGCAAGCTCGTAAAATACGCGTTCAGCGGCATTTCGGCTTTCTCGACAAAGCCGCTGAGTATCGCGACATATATCGGCGGTGTAGCGACGTTCGCCTCGCTTGTTTACCTTATTGTGGTAATCATCCAGCGAATATTCTTTAATCAGGCGTTCAGCGGCTACGCGACAATCGTTGTGCTGATTCTGTTCTTCGGCGGCTTGCAGCTGTTCTGTATCGGAATCATCGGCTCGTACCTTGCCAAGACCTATATCCAGAGCAAGAACCGACCGATTTACATCGCTAAAGAAATCCTGAAACGAGATAAATAAAAAAGAGGGCGTCTGCCCAATATCATTTAGTTAAGGAACAAGACACTCATTAAAAAGTGGGTGCCTTGTTTTTTTGAGGATTTTTTAATTTTTTTGCGAAAAGACTTGACAAATAA
>ONAL01000023.1 GCA_900315785.1 uncultured Eubacteriales bacterium | reverse complement strand
AGGCGGGCCGACAGGATGACGGAGAGGACGGATTCGCCGCGTACTTCCCGAAACCGCAGATCCATCAGCGAGCGCGAGACTCTCAGATGCTCCTGCACGTCCTTTACGCCTATGCCCCGACGGGCGTTTTTCTCGATGAACGCAAGAGCCTTCTGCACAAGCGGGCCGGATGTCGTCTCTGACGGGGTAGAGGCTCGGCGCACAATCTCGTTTCCGCCGTGTATCACCACTGTGGCGGTCGGACGCGAACCCTTGCCGCGCATCATCTTCTCCAGCGCCGCCGCAGCGGTCTTGCCGGCCCGGACGAAATCGGGGCGGATGCTCGACAAGGTGGGCGTTGCGTTCTCGCATACAAGCTCCTCGTCGTCGATACCGATATAGTTCTCGGTCTCGTCGTCAATGCTCTCAATCTTGAGAATAACCACGCCGTCGGCTGTCTCGTCGTTCTCGATAAGAACCACAAACTCCTCGCCGTCGTAGCCGATTGTGTCGAGGTACTCAAACTCGGTTGTGTTGCCGTCCTCGTCCTCGAGCTCAACAATTATTGCTTCTTCCTCTTCGGGAATGTTATCGTTAATGATTTCTGACATATTTTTCACTCCTTCGCTTTTATATTGCCAGTTTACATTATTTTGCGGCAAAATGCAAGTGTTTTTAGTCTTTATCCATTTCTGCGTGATATTCGTCACTAAGGCGTGTCCAGTATGCTTTGTCCTCGTCGGTGATTGCGCGCTTGAATTTGCACGGATTTCCGACCGCGATACAGTTGTCGGGAATGTCCTTTGTGACGACCGAGCCCGAACCGATAACGACGTTGCTGCCGATGGTGACGCCGTGGTTAATTGTCACGCTGCCGCCAATCCACACATTGCTGCCGATTCGGATTTCGGCGGCGGATTCGATTCCGCTGTTGCGGATTTCCGCGTCAATCGGATGCTTCGGTGTGTAGATTCCGCACATCGGACCGATGAAAACATTGTCGCCGATAATTACTCTGGCACAGTCGAGAATGTGGAGATTGTAGTTTGCGTAGAACGCGTCGCCGAGCAGAATGTTCGTGCCGTAATCGCAGTAGAACGGCGGCTCAATATATGCCCAGTTGCCGACCCTGCCGAGGATTTCGCGGAGCTTGTCGCCGCGCTCCTCACGCGTTGCGTCGGGCATATTGTTGTATTCATAGAGCTTTTTCTTGCACTGTGCCATAGCGTTCTGGAGCTCGTCATCTCCGTCGGAGTAGATTAGCCCCGCTATCATTCGTTCTTTCTCAGTCATTTTTACCTCAATACACAATCTTGTCGAGAATTCCCGTGAAATGAGCTATCGTAACGCCGTAGTTTGTCATCGGGACTTTCTGCTGTTTTGCTCTGTCAATACGGCTGAGAATGTACTTGCGGTTAAACATACAGCCGCCGCACTGAATGATGATGTCATAGTCGGAGAGGTCGTCGGGGAAATCTGTTCCCGAAACCATATCTATTCTGAGCTTTTCGCCGACGCGCTTTCTGAGGATTCTCGGAATCTTAACTCTGCCGATGTCCTCTGTAAGCGGCGCGTGAGTACAGCACTCGGCAATCAGAACTCTGCTGTTTTCGGTGAGGCTGTCAAGCGCCTTCGCGCCCTCGATGTAGTAGGGCAAATCACCCTTGTATGCGGCAAAAAGCACGGAAAAGCTCGTTAGTCTGCTGCTTTCGGCTTGTTTTCATATACATAGCCGAATACCTGAGAATCGGTGATAATCAGCGTCGGGGCTTCCTTGAGACGAGCGAGCGCGTGAAGCATTTTGTCGGTAGTGGTGCATACGACGGTGCACTTCTTCTCAAGGAGCTCGCGGATTGTCTGAACCTGGGGAAGAATAAGTCTGCCCTTGGGTGCCTGGATATCCTGAGGCATAACGAGCAGAACCGTGTCGTCCTCGGCGCAGAGCGCGTCTGTGATACTGGGAGCGTTGTAGTCCGAGGGGATAAGTCTGATGATTTTCTCCTTGAGCTCGTCGATACCGATTTTCTCAACAGCGCTGACCTGGAGCGGAATTTCCCCAATCTGATTGCGAACCTTGTAGGCATAGGCTGAGCCGTTTACAAGCAAGTCCGCCTTGCTGATAACGGGCACGACGGGAATGTTCTTTTCCTTGAAGAAACGGAACCAGTCGGTTTCCTTTGTGATGTCGCCGCCCGAGAAGAGCACGACGGCGATGTCGATTTTCTCGGCTGTCTTTTCGGTCTTTTTGACGCGCATTTCGCCGAGCTCGCCGATGTCGTCAAAGCCCGCGGTGTCAATCAGCATACAGGCGCCGATTCCGTGGATTTCCATAGCCTTGTTTACGGGGTCGGTGGTGGTGCCCGCGACCTCGGAAACAATGCTGACCTCCTGACCCGTAAAGGCGTTAATCAGTGAGCTTTTTCCCGAGTTTCGTTTGCCGTAAAAGCCGATGTGAAGTCTGTTTGCGGACGGTGTGTCGTTGAGTGTTGTGGACATATTATCACCTCGTTATGTCAATTCGCAATGCGTAATTTTTTTAGAATTTGAAGTCTCTGTCGCCCTGTTCGATGAGGTCGAGGAGCTCGGTGCACTTTGCCTTGACCTTTTCATTGGGGATGTTGTTGAGTTCGTTTTTGATGAGCTTCTCGCCGATTTCCTTGGTTTCGGGAGACGCGTAATCTATGAGATACTCTTTGAGAGTAAGGAGCGCGTTCGGCTGACAGCAGTTGTGAATCTGACGGTTCTTGCAGAGCGCCATAAAGCGGTCGCCTGTACGTCCCGCGCGGTAGCAGGCGGTGCAGAATGAGGGAATATAACCCTTTGTCATCAGCCAGTTTACAACCTCGTCGAGCGTGCGGTTGTCGGAAACGTCGAACTGCTCACTGTTTTCCTCTTCGCCGCCGTCAGCGTAGCCTCCGACAGATGTTCTTGAAGCGCCGCTTATCTGCGAAACGCCGAGACGGATAACCTTGTCTCTGACGGTCGGATTCTCACGGGTTGAGATAATCATACCTGTGTAGGGAACACAGATTCTGATTAAGGCGCAGAGCTTCGCGAAGATTTCGTCCGAGATACCGTTGTCGAAAACGGTCGGGTCGATGTCGTCAGCCTTCTTGATTCTGGGAACGCTGATGGTGTGAGGACCTACGCCGTGAACAGCCTCGAGGTGCTCTGCGTGCATAAGAAGTCCCGCAAACTCATAGCGGTAGAGCTCAAGTCCGAAGAGAACGCCGAGACCTACGTCGTCGATTCCGCCCTCCATAGCTCTGTCCATAGCTTCGGTGTGGTAAGCGTAGTTGTGCTTGGGACCTGTCGGGTGAAGCTTCTCGTAGCTTTCCTTGTGGTAGGTCTCCTGGAAAAGGATATATGTGCCGATTCCCGCTTCCTTGAGCTTGCGGTAGTTCTCGACAGTCGTCGCGGCGATGTTGACGTTAACGCGTCTGATTGCGCCGTTTTTGTGCTTGATTGAGTAGATTGTCTTGATGCTCTCGAGTATGTACTCGATGGGGTTGTTGACAGGGTCCTCGCCTGCTTCAATCGCAAGCCGCTTGTGTCCCATATCCTGGAGCGCGGTTACCTCGCGGCGGATTTCGTCCTGAGTGAGCTTCTTGCGGCAGATGTGCTTGTTCTTGAGATGATAGGGACAGTAAACACAGCCGTTTACGCAGTAGTTAGAGAGATAGAGGGGCGCGAACATAACGATACGGTTGCCGTAGAAGTCCTTCTTAATCTGCTCGGCAAGGTCAAACATACGCTTTGTCCTTTCCTCGTCCTCGCACGCGAGCAGAACGCTCGCCTCACGGTGAGTTAAGCCCTTGAGCTGCTTTGCCTTTTCGAGAAGGCTGTCAACGAGCTCAAGGTTGTCCTTGTTCTCGTCAGCGTATTTGAGTGTGTCCAGTATTTCCTGATGGTCTATAAATTCCTCTGCTTTGAGAGATTTTGGATTGTACATAGTTTTATTACTCCTTTTTCATTTCTCATATATTCATGCTGTCTCCTCTGTTAACCGCGATTCGGCAGCCGACGGAACGTATCCGCGCTTCGAGACAGCCCTTGCACTGAGCGCTTTCCTCGCCCGTACAGACCTTGTTTTCGTAAAGCTGATATTTTTTTCTGACCGAAACAGGGGAGAGGTTCGGCATAACGACATTTGCTCCCGCAAGGATTCCCTTTTCTCTGCCAATCGGGTCGATTGTCGCGAGAGCGGTTGTCGCGGGCAAAAGCACCTTCGGCAGCATTACGCGGATAATCGACAGCAGCTTCAGCGTGAGCTCCAATGTGCCGTCGGGGAAGTCCCTGAACGGCGTGTCGTTGTGGTGGATAAAGGGACCTATGCCGACCATTTGCGGATTCAGCTCTTTAATAAAGAGCAAATCCTCGGCGAGAGTCCCGACGGTCTGATAGGGCGAACCCACCATAAAGCCGCAGCCGACCTGGTAGCCGATTTCCTTGAGAGCAAGGAGACATTCCTTGCGGCTTTCGAGCGTCTGGGACTTCGGGTGAAGCTTTGCGAAATGCTCCGCGTTCGCGGTTTCGTGCCGCAGCAGATATCTGTCGGCTCCGCAGTCGTAGAACCGCTTGTAGCTCTGGTACGGCTTTTCGCCGACGGAGAGCGTCAGCGCGCAGTCGGGATATTCTCCCTTTATCTTTTCGATAATTGAGCACAGCCTGTCGTCGTTAAAAAACGCGTCCTCGCCGCCCTGGAGCACGAAGGTTCTGAACCCGAGCCTGTAGCCCTCGCGGCAGCACTCCATAATATCGTCCTCGCTGAGACGGTAGCGCTGACAGTTGAGATTACTCTTGCGGATTCCGCAGTACAGGCAGTCCTGCTTGCAGAAGTTCGTAAACTCAATCAGTCCGCGGATGTAGATGTCGTGACCGTAGTTCTCAATTCTCAGCTTCTCGGCGGTTTGCCTCAGCTCTTCGGCTGTGTTTTTGTCGCAGTTGATAAGCTCCTCAAATTCGGATTTACTAAGCGAGCCTGCGGTTCTGAGCTTATCAATCAGTTTATTCATCAGTAAAAACGTACTTCGAGTACGCCGTCTTTGCGGATACTCCCTCGAGCTTTCCGAGCTTGCCCGAGAAGGTTGAGATAACGTCCTGAGGGCTGTCAATCACAACCGAAATAATCGAGATTCCGCGTTTCTTGTAGGGGATACCCATACGCCCCACAACATAGTCGCTGTAGTCCGAAATAAGCTTGTTGACCTCGTTCACGGACTGTGAGTTCTCGAGGATAATGCTTACAACGGCAACGCGTGTTTCCATAAAATCACCTCTTTATATAAAAGAAAAGAGAAGCTTACCGAAAAAGGCAGCTTCTCCCATAGCTTAGTAAATCTGAAAAGCCTTTCACCTCAACTCGGTTTTGGTGTCAGTAATGTTAGTTTAACACAAACAGGACGTTAAATCAATGACAAATATTGAAAATCTTTTCGGCTAAATACCTAAATCGGGAGAGGGAAATTTATGCATTAATACAAAATTTTAGGGAATAATTGAAAATACGAAGTTTTAATAGTAAAATGAGGGTGAAATCATATGACAGACAATCGGGTGATCGGAATGCACAAAAAGTTCGGAGACGTATTTTTCGTTGCGGGGATATGTATCATCATCGTCGGAATCCTTGCGGGAGTAGCCGTCGGATTTCTGACGGGAGAGGGTTTCAATCTGCCTCCCGCAATCACCGTCTGGCTGATTTGCGTGGTGCTCGGGACAGGCTTTGTGAGCGTTTCGGGAAGCTTTCAGGAGGTCAGTCAGAAGAAACAGGATGACGATGAAATGCTGAAAATGATAATAGAAAAGGTCAAAAGCGACGATAGTCAAGCCTAAAATCGGGAAAAACCCCGTCAGAATTTACAATCTTGTAATTTTGTATTGACGAGCAAAATTATTTAGGTTATAATTAAGTCAACCAATTTTTAGGAGGGTTTTTTCAATGAACGGTAAAACAAAATCTTTAATCGCATTAGTTGCAGCATTAGTTGGTCTTTTATGCGGCATCGTAGGTCTTTGGTTTATGGCTCAGCCTGTAGTAGTTATCATCGGTATCGTACTCAGCATCGTTGGTATCGTATTCGGCGCTATGGGTATGAAGGCTATGAAGGCTGAAGGTCAGTCCACAGGTATGGCTGTTGCAGGTCTCGTACTCGGTATTGTAGCTACAGTCCTCGGCTTCATCTTCCTTCCCTGCGCTTGCGCAGCAAGAGAAGTAATCAAATACGGCTCAAGCCTCACAGAGTACGCTAACTCTTTTAGCAACTTACTTAACTAATTAATTGCGAATTAAAACGACAGGCATAAGGTAACTTATGCCTGTTTTGTTTTAGGAAAGGATTTTTATGTTTCCTTATATCCAGCTCGGCGGTCGACCGATAACGTGGTATATGGTGACCGCGCTCGCGGGCGTTCTGGCCGTCATTTTTTTTACCTACAAAATGAGCGTGAAGAAGAAGCTCGACGAGTTCCATATGCTGTTTATGATGCTCTTTGCGTTCGTCGGCGTCGTGGTTTTCAGCCATATTCTCTATGCGCTGACTATCCCAAAAATTACGTTCCACGTATTCACTCACCTCGGCGATATGAAAAGCTTTGATGATTTTCTGCTCGGTATGAAGCTTGTTTTCGGCGGCTCGGTGTTCTACGGCGGACTTATCGGCGCGATATTTGTGTTCTATGTGTACACAAAGGCAAAGAAGCTGAGCTTCGGCGACTATTCCGATATAGCGGCTATCTCGATTCCGCTGTTCCACTTCTTCGGACGTATCGGCTGCTTCCTCGAGGGCTGCTGCTACGGCGTCGAGTGGGAGCACGGAGTGGTGTATAATTATTCGGTCGTCGAGGGCGTAAACCATGTCCACCGTTTTCCTGTCCAGGCAGTCGAGGCGGGCTTGAACCTTTTGCTGTTCCTCTTTCTGTTCTATCTCTACAAGAAGGGCAAGGCAAGACACAAGATTCTCGCGCTCTATCTGCTGATTTATCCGACATACCGTTTTATTCTCGAGTTTTTCAGAGGAGACGCGTACAGAGGCTTTGTCGGACCGCTCTCAACCAGCCAGTTTATCTCGTTGATTCTTTTCGTAATCAGCTTGTCATGGCTTATCTATAACAGTCGAAAAAGGGCGGTTTCGGGTAAAAGCGCCTAAAATTATTGCAGTTTTGTTACTTGATATCTGCTATATTCATCTTGACTTTGTACTTTATATTTTTTATAATATATATGGTATAAAAATTACCAAATACTCTAAAATAAAGGGGATACACTATTATGGCATTTTGTAAAAATTGCGGTGCTCAGGTAGAAGACGGCATCAAGTTCTGTGCTTCTTGCGGCACTCCCGTAGATCAGCAGGCAGCGCCTGCACAGCCCGCAGTTCAGCAGGCTCAGCCCGCAGCTCCCGCTCAGCCCGTTCTCACAGGCGAAGCTGACGTTCAGGCTAACAAGGGTATGGCGGCTCTTTCCTATCTCGGAATTCTTCTTCTTGTCCCGCTCTTCGCGAGAAAGAACTCAGAATACTGCCAGCACCACGTAAAGCAGGGCTTTACACTTGCTGCATTCAGCCTTTGCTTCTCTATCGTATATTTCATTCTTAACGCGATTATCAGCGCTATCTTCCCGCCGACACTCAAGTACGGCTTCCTTACATACTACTATGCTCCCAGTGCTGCTTCCGTAATCTGGAGCATCATCGGCGGTATCATTTCTATCGGCATCGTCGTAGTTGCTATCATCGGTATCGTAAACGCTGTTAAGGGCGAAAAGAAGGATCTTCCGATTTTCGGCAGCATCAAGCTTCTCCACCCGCTCGTAGACAAGATTTACGCTGCACTCAACAAATAATCAAACAAAATCAAGGAGAGCTTCGGCTCTCCTTTTTTTCTATAATTTTCGCAGAGGTGCGTTATGGACAAAATACAGGAACTTCAGAACATAGTCGACACATATCATAACATAGTTTTTTTCGGCGGAGCGGGCGTAAGCACCGAGAGCGGAATCCCAGATTTCCGTTCCGCGGACGGACTTTATCATCAGAAGTACGATTATCCGCCTGAGGAAATCCTCAGCCACACCTTCTTTATGCGCAACTGCGCCGAGTTTTACCGCTTTTACAAGGACAAGATGCTCGCGCTCGATATTCTGCCCAACAAGGCGCACAAGAAGCTTGCCGAAATGGAGCAGAAGGGCAGACTCACGGCAATCGTTACCCAGAACATTGACGGACTGCACCAGAAGGCAGGCAGCAAGACGGTCTATGAGCTTCACGGCACGGTTCACAAAAACCGCTGTATGAAGTGCGGCAAATTCTTTGACGCTCAGTTCATCAAGGACAGCGAGGGTATCCCGACCTGCGACTGCGGCGGAATCATCAAGCCCGAGGTTGTGCTGTACGAGGAAGGTCTCGACGACAAGACGGTCCGCGGCGCGGTTTCGGCGATTGCAAATGCCGACGTAGTGATTGTCGCGGGCACAAGTCTGACGGTTTATCCCGCGGCGGGACTTCTTCAGTATTTCGGCGGCGACAAGCTCGTGCTCATCAACCGCGACCCCACACCAATGGACAAAGCCGCGAGCCTTGTTTTCCACGACAAGGTCGGCGAGGTGCTGGGTCAGCTCAATATCAAGGAGTAATTATGAATTACAAACTGATTGCCGTTGACATTGACGACACATTATTGAACAGGAAAAAAGAGATAACGCCTCTGACAAAGGCGGCGCTTACGGAGGCTCAGAAAAACGGCGTAAAGGTCGTTGTCGCTTCGGGCAGACTTCCTTACGGCGTCCGACCCTTCGCCCGTGAGCTCGACGTTATGAGCTACGGCGGATATTATATGGGCTTCAACGGCGGAGCGATTATCAACAGCAGGGGAGAGCTCATCGCGAAAACCTACCTTGACTCAAAATACATCAAGCCCGTTTATGACGCGCTCGGACCTTACAACGTCACCACTATGGTACACAAGGGCGATATGATTTACGCCGACAGAAAGGTCAACGATTACACCCATATAGAATCTGACGTTATCGGACTTGATTTAAACCTCGTCGACGATATAGCCGATTTCGTGGACTGGAGCCTTTACAAGTTCCTGATTTGCGGCGTTCCCGAGGAATTAAAGGAGCTTGAAAAGCAGCTTTTGAACCTTTTCGGAAACGAACTCGACATCTATCTGTCCGCTCCGTGGTTTCTGGAGGTTATGCCCAAGGGAATCAACAAGGGAATAGGCGTCGAGAGGATTTGCGAGGATATGGGAATAACGATGTCCGAGGTCGTCGCGTTCGGCGACAGCTTCAACGACCTGCCGATGATAAAGTCAGTCGGAATGGGCATTGCGATGGGAAATGCCGAGCCCGAGCTCAAGGCGGTCGCCGCCATGGTAACAGACGATTGTGACAGCGACGGCATAGCAAAAGCCCTCAGAACGCTCGGAATAGTAATGTGAATGATTTGTAATAAATTATAAAAACTATACAGATTTTTTCCCACTTTTTTTACAATCTTGTCTCTGTAATATTCTAAAAGGGAAAATTTAAAGTTTCATTTTGTACTATAATTGATATGATTAGAACTCTGTCTTTAGGAGGATTGAAATGAAACGTGTGAACAAGATTTTAGCGGTTATTCTCGCACTCGCCGTAGTACTCGGCGTTGCGGTCGTATCCGCGTCGGCTGTTGAGACTAAAAAAGCCGAAACAGCCGCAAGTACCGGTATAACGGTTCACTATTACTGCGAAGAGGGTCAGCCTAACATCTACTACTGGAACTCTCTCCCGACCAATATTGAAACTACTTATCCCGGTCCCAAGACCACCTCTGAGGGTAACAACTGGTACAAGTACACCTTCCCGACCGTTTCAAAGATTAACTTTATCTTTGTTACAAACGGCGTACAGTCCGATGAGCTTACCCAGAACACAGGCGAATGGTGGTACAAGAAAAACAGATGGTATAACCACGACCCGGGTCAGATTACACAGTGGGACAGAACCGATATGCGTGAGGACAGTATCTACTTCCTTATGCCGACTCGTTTCTATGACGGCGACAGCTCCAACAACGTACACTGCTGGGATGACTCCAACGCGGGCAACCCCGACACTGACCCCGCATGGCGAGGCGACTTCAAGGGTATCATCGAAAAACTCGATTACCTCAAGGCGCTCGGCTTCTCCGCAATCTGGGTTACTCCCGTTGTAACAAACGGCGGCGGTTATGACTACCACGGCTATCATTCAATGGATATGTCCACTGTTGACGTTCGTTTTGAGTCAAGGGGTGCGACATTCCAGGATCTGATTGACGCGGCTCACGAGAAGGATATGAAGATTATCCAGGACGTTGTATGGAACCACACAGGTAACTGGGGTGACGCTACACTCTGTCCGATGGCTACCAAGAAGTACACAAAGATTCAGGATCTCGCAGATCCCAAGAGCATGGAGCTTATCCCCAACGGCGAGCTCGCGAAGTCCTATCCCAACTACTGGAGCCTCTCGGGTGAGCAGCAGTTCCAGGCTCGTCTTGACATTCTCCAGAGTATCCATTCCGATAATCATAACAAAAAAGAGTATTATCACCGTGAAACAGCCGGCGGCGGCTGGGGCCAGCCGCTTGAGCAGTATGCCTCAATCGAAGGCGACTGCCGTGACCTCAACACCGAGAACCCCGAGGTTGCACAGTTCCTGACTGATACATATATGGAGTACGTCAATATGGGCGTTGACTGCTTCCGTCTCGATACAGAGAAGCACATCAACCGCTGGACACTTAACAGCGCTTACTTCCCGAAATTCTCCACAGTTCCCAACTTCTATATCTTCGGTGAGGTCTGCGCAAGATGGAACCAGTATGTAAACGAGGGCGGTTCTTCCGACTCTCCGTTCTTCTACACCTGGAAGGAGACCGAGTCTCCCTGGACAAGTAACTGGAAGACAACCGCTTCCGGATGGGAAGAGAACTTCGCTAACTCCAAGGCTCACTACACTCAGTATGCCGCGAGAAAAGAAAGCAACCTCACCGAAACAAGCACAAACGCTTTCCTCAACGGCACTACATATCATACTCCCGATTACTCAAAGGCTAACGGCACAGGCGTTATCGACTTTACAATGCACTGGAACTTTGAGAACGCTAACAGCGCGTTCGGTTCAGCTTGCGGTGAGGATCATGCTTTTGCTGATTCCACTTGGAACGTTACTTACGTTGACTCTCACGACTACGGTCCTCAGTTCTGTGAAAAGACCCGTTACACGGGCAGCGAGCAGGATTGGGCTGAGAATATGGACCTGCTCTGGACATTCCGCGGAATCCCCTGTATCTACTACGGTACCGAGATTCAGTTCCAGAAGGGTCAGGTTATCGATGTAGGTCCCAAGGCTGCGCTTTCGACAACAGGCCGTGCGTACTTTGGTGATAACATCACAGGCTCCGTAACAGCTTCTGATTTCGGTACGGTAGCTTCCGCAAGCGGCAACGTAGCTCAGACGCTCGAGAAGCCTCTCGCAAAGCACCTCCGTCAGCTCAATATGATCAGAAGAGCTGTTCCCGCCCTCCAGAAGGGTCAGTATACAACTCAGAACGTATCGGGTGGCAACATTGCGTTCACAAGACGCTACACCTCCGGCGGCGTTGACTCGCTCGCTTGTGTAGCTATCAGCGGCGGCGCGACCTTCTCTAACCTCCCCAACGGCACATACATTGACGCTGTAACAGGCGACCAGAAGACCGTATCAAACGGTACGCTCAGCGTTCCTTCTATCGGTAAGGGCAATATGAGAGTATATGTATGCTGCGGCTCGGGCTTCAAGGGTATCACCGGTAAGATAGGCACTAACGGAACTTACTTAAAATAATTTGCATTTTAGAAGAATATGTGTTATAATATTATTCTAATTGGTATTATGCCGCCTATTGTTTCTAAACAGATAACGAGGTTATGTTAATTATTTTTAATTAAGATAAAAGTTTATACGTTTATTAAAGGGACGGCTGAGCCGTCCCTTTTCGTGTAATACCAAAATAAATGAGAGGAGTTGGTTTCTTTGCCAAAGGATTTAGCCTACTACGAAACTAACAAACGAATTAATAAGCTTTCGCAGAAGCTCGTCAATAATTCCGTTATCGACAAGGAACTCTACTCAAAATACGACGTTAAACGAGGACTTCGCGATATCGACGGCAAGGGCGTGCTTACGGGTCTTACCGACATCTCCGAAATCCAACAGAACAGGATAATCGACGGAAAGACCGTTCCTGCCGACGGTATGCTTTTTTACCGCGGCTACAACATCAACGACATCGTCAACGGTTTTGCTACAGAAGAGCGCTTCGGCTTTGAGGAAGTTGTACATCTTCTGCTCTTCGGTGAAATGCCGAACGAAAAGCAGCTCGAGGAGACAAAGTCCATTCTCGGCGCTTACCGTACCTTACCGTCAAACTTCGTGCGTGACGTAATTATGAAGGCTCCGTCAGCGGATATGATGAACACGCTTGCGCGTTCCGTGCTTACGCTCTACGGTTATGACTCTAACCCGAACGACACGTCTATTAGCAACGTGCTTCGTCAGTGTATGCAACTTATTTCGGTATTCCCGCTGCTTTCGGTTTACGGATATCAGGCGTACAACCATTATCTCAGAAATCAGAGTCTCTTTATCCACGTTCCCGACCCCAAGAAGAGCACAGCAGAGATTGTGCTTGAGCTGCTTCGTCCCGACCAGAAGTACACCGACCTCGAGGCGCGTGTGCTTGATATGGCGCTTGTGCTCCACGCTGAGCACGGCGGCGGTAACAACTCGACCTTTACAACCCACGTTGTAACTTCTTCAGGAACCGATACATACTCGGCGATTTCCGCTGCGCTCTGCTCCCTCAAGGGACCCAAGCACGGCGGCGCGAACGTCAGAGTCAGCAAGATGTTTGAGGATTTGAAAATCAACGTCCGTGACTGGGAAGACGAGGACGCAATCCGCAAGTATCTCACCGATATTCTCGACAAAAAGGCATTTGACCGTTCGGGACTTATCTACGGTATGGGTCACGCGGTTTATACAATCTCCGACCCCAGAGCGCGTATCCTCAAGAACTTTACGGGCAAGCTTGCCGCGGCAAAGGGTCTCGAGGACGAGTACGAGCTTTACTCACGTGTTGAGCGTCTTGCTCCCGAGGTTATCGGTCAGAAGAAGCACATCTACAAGGGCGTTTCCGCAAACGTGGACTTCTACAGCGGATTCATTTACAGTATGCTGGGACTTCCCACAGAGCTCTACACACCGCTTTTTGCGATTGCAAGAATCGCGGGCTGGAGTGCTCACCGTATGGAAGAGCTCATCAACGGCAACAAGATTATCCGCCCCGCTTATATGAGCATTTCGACCCACAAGGATTACAAGAAGCTCGCGGACAGATAAACAGGCACAAAAAACAGGCGTCATTTCGACGCCTGTAATTTTTTGCCTTTTTACTTTACATTTACATTTATATTGAAGCTTTTGACTCCGTTAACCTTTACGGTGAGCGTAGCCTTGCCCTTCTTGAGACCCTTGATAACAAGCTTTGTCGCGTTTGCCTTTGAGGTGATTTTTGCAATCTTCTTGTTCGAGGTCTTGTAAACATTATTGATTGCCGAAGCCTTGCGGTAAATCTTGAAGCTAATTGTCTTGCCCTTCTTGACTGTGTAGTATTTGCTGCTCAGGTATTTCTTGCCATCCTTGATTACAGGGCTGTTCGTAACCGTAACCTTGCAGCTGAGAGTCTTTGTGCCAACCTTGACCTTGATTGTGACCGCGCCGCGCTGGAGCGTTGTGATAACGCCGTTCGAGTTTACTTTCGCAATCTTTGCGTTCGATGTGCTGAATGTAACCTTGTTGGTGCCCTTGTTCTTCACCGATAGCGTGAATGTCGCGCCTGCCTGAGCTGACTTCTTGGTGAAGGTGAGGGAAGGAGTCTTTACAGCAGGCTTAGTAGTCGGCTCTGCAGTTGTCGGAGCAACTGTTGTGGGCTCAGCAGTAGTCGGCTCCGCGGTTGTGGGAGCAGCTGTTGTGGGCTCGGCTGTAGTCGGCTCCGCGGTTGCGGGAGCAGCTGTTGTGGGCTCAGCAGTAGTCGGCTCCGCAGTTGTAGGAGCGTCTGTTGTAGGCTCGACTGTAGTCGGTTCCTCGGTTGTCGGCTGTATGGGGTCGTATAAAACCGAAATGCTGACCGCGCAGGTTTTGTCGATGTCTACAAAGGTTACGTCCTCAACACGATAGATGTCGTTAATCGTTGCGATGAAAGGCTCTGCGGGAACATCATCAACAGCCGTAAACTTCATCGAGCAGACGATGTGGTCGGATTTGATATTGTAGAAGTTATCAACATTCGTTGTGTTAAATCTGAATGTGTAATAGCTTTCGTCTGAGATAATGTTTTTGCACATATCGGGGAAATGGGGAGCTGAAAAACTATCTTCCACATACTGAAGCTGGGGAACATAAGAGAGAGTTCCCTGGATTGCCGAGATGTCCTCGTCAACACTGTCCATTGTGACTTTCACCTCAAGCACAGTGCCCTTAGCGTACTCAATCGGAATTGTCGCGTACGCAGGAACAGCCACAAAGAGGCTGAGAACAATCATAGCGGTTAAAACTATTGATATAAATTTTTTCATACTGACCTCCTGTAAAGTCAATTTGATTTATTAATTCCAATTCTCAGCAGCTTTTCGTCAACCGAGAATTTTTTGAAAACAAAGATTACAAGCAGAGCACAGAGAATTCCGATTACCGTTCCCGCGAGAACGTCGGACGGAAAGTGCACGTAATTGTAGAGCCTGGAAAATGCTACCAGCGCCGCGACAATTGTTGTGATAACACCGACGCGCTTGTTGATTTTGAACGAAGATACCGCGGCGGCAAACGCGCAGCAGCTGTGACCCGACGGGAAGCTGTAGCCGCCGTGAGGTCCCGTGTTCAATGTAAACGGCATCGCAAAGCCGTGAAATTGTTCGTAAGTCAGATACGGCCTCGGTCTGCAAACAATGTGCTTCAGAGCAAACTCGCCTGCCAGTGCGCCTATGAGCATTGCGACGAGCGCCGTAGCCGCGGCGGTTCTTGTTTTTCTGGGAATAAGCAGCGGCAGAGCCAGAATTATCCAACCCATTCCGTAATTGCCGAAAATCGACAGCGCCGCCATAATCGGGTCGAGAAACGCACATCGAATGTTTTCAGCAATGAAATCGAGAATGCCGTATTCAATTCCCATAAAACCACCTCTGGTACATATACGTATATATTGTAACATATTAAATTTGAGTTGTACATCTTTTTATTGTAAAAAAATATGAGGTCAATGTGATAAAAAATGCCGCAGGACGGTTTTCTTAACCCTCGGCTTCGAGTCCCTGATAGCAAAAAACAGGAGCACCTTGTGGTACTCCTGTTTTTTTGGTGGGCCATCAGGGACTCGAACCCCGGACCGATCGGTTATGAGCCGATAGCTCTGACCAACTGAGCTAATGGCCCTCAGCGCAACTGCTATTATATCAATTATTTTATCTCTTGTCAATATCCGACTTTGCAAATTTCCCCTTACCGCTTGACTTTACAGCCGTATTGGGGTAAAATCTTAGGGAATAATGTCGAAAAGAGTGGTTTTTACGAGAAAGCTATATTTAATCGCATTTCTTTTAATAATATCAATCGCCGCTACCTCTTGTACAGGAATCGGAATCAGGAGTATTACGTCCAAGGAACACTTCAAAAAGCAGCCCGCGACGACTGCTCAGGACACCGTTCCCGCAACCTCGTCTGCGGAGACTACAGCTCCCGAGACCAAGGACGAGACAGTTCCCGAGGTTACCGACCACCCTGTTGAGGCAAAGTGGTTTGACGACGCGGTATTCGTCGGTGACAGCGTAACGCTCAAGCTCAGCTACTACGCGAACTCTCACCCCGAAGCGCTCTCAAAGGCTCAGTTCTTCTGCGCGGGAAGTCTCGGCTACGCTAGCTCCCTGTGGGACAAAGACGCCGAGGACGCGGTACATCCGTACTATCAGGGCAAGGTAGAGCTTGCCGAGGACAGCGTTAAGCTTACGGGCGCAAAGAAAGCATTCATTATGCTCGGTATGAACGATGTAGGTCTCTACGGTGCCGACGGAGCAATCGACTACTGCTCGCAGCTCGTTGAGCGTCTGCGCAAGAAGTCGCCCAAGAACACGGTAATCTATCTCCAGACCGTCACGCCGATTCTCAAGGGCAAGGAGCGCGGCGACCTTACAAATGAACATATCCAGGAATTCAACAGGCTTCTCGAGGACTTCTGTGCCGAGAATAACTGCAAGTTCCTTGATATATACTCCGTAATGGAGGATGAGAACGGCTACCTCAAGTCCGAGTACTGCGGCGACCCTGAGGCTCAGGGTATTCACTTCACCGACGCGGCGTGCCGGCTTTGGGTAGAATATCTGAAAGATAATGTTTAGGAGGAATAGAAATGAAAAGAATTATTGCGTTATCACTTGTATGCGTGCTTGCAATCGCAGCTTTCTGCTCCTGCGGTCAGTCCGCAAAGAAGCTCTCCGAGGTTTTCACCGAGATTAAGTCCGAGGTAACAC
The DNA here is from genome assembly GCA_900315785.1 of uncultured Eubacteriales bacterium. Taxonomy (GTDB): domain Bacteria; phylum Bacillota; class Clostridia; order Oscillospirales; family Acutalibacteraceae; genus Ruminococcoides. The sequence goes on along the minus strand of ONAL01000023.1, from coordinate 40,716 downwards.
TCAAGGATTTTGATGAATTCAAATCCGCCGACGACCTCAACCGTTTTTACGGTTTTTCCGCAGACGACGTAGAGGAGTACGCGGGCGGCGTAAACAACACAGGCGTTAACCAGGAGGAAATCGTGCTCGTAAAGGCTAAGGACGATTCCGCCGCTTCCAAGGTTAAGGACGCTCTTGACAACCGCTACAAGGCTAAGCTCAACGAGAACAAGAACTATAACCCCGAGCAGGCTAAGATTATCGAGAAATGCAAGGTCGAATCAGACGGCGTATACGTATCGATGATTGTTTCCGAGAACGCTGACAAAATCACCGAGATTTTCAAAAAGGGAATCGGCTGATTTCTGTAAAAACATATGAACTAAGGTCGAGAACCGAGCTTTTGAAAGCGAAAGCGTCGGTTCCCGACCTTTTTGATTGTAAATTGATTTGGTTCAATTCACTAAATATTGTGCATTTATAATAAAACAACCACAAAATACCCCTTATTTTGCTAATTCCCGCCGATTGAATACCATTCGCGGTTGTGATAAAATAAAATCACGAACGAATTTTAAGGGGTTAGATAATGAATTTTATCAACAACAAATGGATGCGGGCTGCGGTACCCGCGCTTCTTATCCACTGTTCTATCGGTACGGTCTACTGCTGGTCTACCTTCAAGAACGCTATCGCGGAAAAAATCGGAATGGACGCCTTCTCGGTAGGCTGGGCGTTCTCGCTGGCGATTTTCTTTCTCGGAATGTCAGCGGCGTTTATGGGAAAAATGGTCGAAAAGGATATCCACAAATCCTCACTGCTTTCCTGTATCTGCTTTACGGTCGGTATGATCGGAACAGGACTTTTTATTGAGTTTACTTCGGGAGTTTTCGCTCTCATCGGTATCTTTGTATGCTACGGCTGCATTATGGGTATCGGTCTCGGCGTAGGCTACCTCACACCTGTCAAAACACTTATGCTCTGGTTCTCGGACAACAAGGGTCTCGCGACAGGTATTTCGATTATGGGCTTCGGTCTCGCAAAGGCTATCGCTACTCCCATTATGGAAGCGATTCAGAAGAGCCTCGGTATCACCTGGATGTTCTACATCCTCGGCGGAGTTTACTTCGTTATGATGATGCTCGGACACTTCCTGCTCAAGAAGCCTGACGGCTGGGTTGAGTCCGACGAAGCCAACGACAGCTTCAAGCCGATGTCTATGTTCAAGAACAAGACCTTCCTCGGTATCTGGATTATGTTCTTTATCAACATCCACTGCGGACTTGCTCTTATCTCTTACGAGAAGCAGATTCTCGAGCTCGTGTTCACTCGACCGTCTCCGATAAAATGAAGGAGAGAAACACGGTTTACAAGATTATCTTTATCAGCTGTATCGCGGTAAGCCTCGTCGCTTGTCTGACAGGCGCGATTACAGGCGGCTACGGAGTAGCGATTCTCGGCGCGATTGTTATTGCGCTTCTGATTATCGTAAACCTCGGCTACGGCGGCGGCTTCTCAACGCTTCCCGCTCTGCTTTCCGAGAGATTCGGTATGGAGACTATCAGTAAGATTCACGGTCTCGCTCTTTCCGCTTGGGCTATTGCAGGTCTCACGGGCAACAATATGTCCGCTGTTATCCTTAACGCAAGCGGCAACAACTACAATCTGATTCTCATCGCTACCACAATCCTCTACGCAGTCGCTCTCGCGGTTTGCTTAGTAATGGTAGGCAAGAAAAAGAAAAACGCTTAACAATGAAAATGACCTCAGAGTTTTTAAAGCTCTGAGGTCTGTTTTTGTTATTATCATCAGAATTCTATTCCGAATCTCGCCTGAACGCCTTCGTCGTAGGGGTGGCGTATTTTCTTCATCTCGGTAATATAATCGGCGAGCTCAAGGATTTTCTCGGGCGGATTGTGACCCGTCATAACAATCTCGAGGTTCTTCGGCGCATTGGATACAAATTCGCGCACCTCGTACTCGCTGAGCACGCCCGCCTCAATCGCGGTGAAAATCTCATCGAGCACAATCATATCGTATTTCTGTGTGAGCACGGTTGTGACCGCGTCGTCAAAGATTTTGCGGAACATAATCGCCGCCTTTGACTTTTCGGCGTCGTCCATTTCGTAAGTGAACTTCAGCTCGACAGGGGCAAACGTCAGGCTGATGTTCTCTGTGTGGCTGAGCGTGTGACGCTCGCCCGAAAACTCGGTTTTCATAAACTGGACGAACAGCACCCTCATACGGCTGCCCGCAGCTCTCACAGCCAGACCGATTGCCGCCGTGGTTTTTCCTTTTCCGTCGCCGTAATAAACGTGAATCATCAGCTTTACCTCCGTTTCATAACCTCTCTAAGCTATATAATATTATTTTTTTCCAAAATATGCAAGCGGTTTTGTGAAAAAACGGAACATTTATCTTTCGTCAAAGTTAACAAAATTTCGGTGTAAATTTCTGTAATGTTCTATATATAAAAATCGAGCTAAATTGCCCGAATTCCTTGATTTTCAGGGATTTATATAGTATAATACTTAGGCACGATTGCGAACAAAGGGGAAATTACGCCCTTTTTTGGCAATCATGACTGCACAATGATATGCGTTGAAGCGGGAGGTTGCGGCCTTTGAGCCGGTTTTTCCGTGGAGTATGTCCGATTTTAAACCGGGCGAAATTATAGTGTTCAAGCGAAGGCTAGGGGTTGCTATGCCTGTATGCTTGAGTTACGTCTTAAACTGTCCCGGTTAACTGAAAAGTTAATCGGTTTAAAAAACGAAGGTTGAGGAAACACCCGGCTTCGTGGAAAAAAGTTTAAGAACGCCCGCCAAATTTTTTAAGGAGGCGACGATAATGGCAGTCAAAGAAAAAATTCGCATAAGATTAAAGGGTTACGACCATCAGTTGGTTGATTCATCCGCTGAGAAGATTGTAGCTACAGCTAAGAGAACAGGCGCTCGCGTATCGGGTCCCGTTCCGCTTCCCACAGAGAAGCAGGTTGTTACAATCCTCCGTGCTGTTCACAAGTACAAGGACAGCCGTGAGCAGTTCGAGATGAGAACTCACAAACGTCTTATCGACATTTTAAGACCGTCCAACAAGACAGTCGAGGCTCTTATGAGCTTAGAGCTCCCTGCCGGTGTTGATATCGAGATTAAGTTATAATCCGTTACCAACCTACAAGCAGACAGGGTAAATGTCGGGAGCACTTGCTTTCACGCTTCCGACCAATAACCTAACAAGGAGGAATAGACAATGCAGAAAGCAATCATCGGTAAGAAAATCGGTATGACACAGATTTTCGACGAGACAGGTAAAGTTGTTCCTGTTACTGTTGTAGAGGCAGGCCCTTGCGTGGTAGCCGCTAAGAAGACAGTAGAAAACGACGGTTACGCAGCGGTTCAGCTCGGTTTCGGCGACGTTAAGCCCAACAAGGTAAACAAGCCGATGGCGGGTCACTTCAAGAAGAACGACGTTGCTCCCAAGAAGGTCCTCAAGGAATTCCGTTTTGACGACACAGACGCTTACAGCGTAGGCGACATTGTGAAGGCTGACGTATTTGAGGCAGGCAGTAAGATTGACGTAACAGGTACCTCAAAGGGTAAGGGAACAGCAGGCGTTATCAAGCGCTGGAACTTCCACAGACTCAAGGAATCCCACGGTACAGGCCCGAACGTTCGTAAGGGTGGTTCAATCGGTATGTGTTCATCCCCGTCCCGTATCTTCAAGGGCAAGAAGATGAACGGCCGTCTCGGCGCTGAGAGAGTTACAATCCAGAACTTAACTGTTGTTAAGGTTGACGTTGAGAACAACCTCATCGCTGTAAAGGGTGCCATTCCCGGCCCCAACAAAGGCATCGTAGTTATCAAAGATGCTGTAAAAGCTTAAGAGAGGAGGACTTTAAATGCCAAGTATTAATGTATTAGATATGACAGGCAAGAAGGTCGGCACTGTTGATTTAGCCGAGTCCGTATTTGCCGTTGAGCCTAACGAAGCTGTAATGCATCAGATGGTAGTAAGCTACCTCGCTAACCAGCGTCAGGGCACACAGTCAGCTCTTACAAGATCCGAGGTTTCCGGCGGCGGCAAGAAGCCGTGGAGACAGAAGGGTACAGGCCGCGCTCGTCAGGGCTCAACAAGAGCTCCCCAGTGGACACACGGCGGTATCGTATTCGCTCCCAAGCCCAGAAGCTACAGCTTCTCCGTTAACAAGAAAGTAAAGAGACTTGCTATGAAGTCCGCACTTTCCGCTAAGGCAGCAGAGAGCGAAATCATCGTACTTGACGCAATCAAGCTCGATGAGTATAAAACAAAGGTTATCGCCGAGATGCTCACCGCTATCGGCGTGGACAAGAAAGCCTTAATCGTTCTGCCTGAGGTAGACCGCAAGGTTATCAAGTCCGCTAACAACATTAAGGGCGTCAAGACCGCTCAGGTCAACGAGCTTAATGTTTACGACATTCTTAACGCTGACAAGCTCGTTATCGTTAAGGACGCTGTCAGCAAGATCGAGGAGGTATACGCATGATTGCTCAGGACATCATCATTCGCCCCGTCATCACTGAGAAAAGTATGCTCGGCGCGGTAGATAAGAAGTACACCTTCGAGGTTGCTAAATCCGCTAACAAGATTGAAATTGCTAAGGCTTGTGAGGAGCTGTTCAAGGTAAAGGTAGCTAAGGTTAACACTGTTAACGTTCGCGGTCAGTTCCGCCGTCAGGGCAGAAACAACGGCGGCTACACAAGATCCTGGAAAAAGGCGATTGTTACCTTAACTGCCGACAGCAAAACTATTGAATTTTTTGAAGGCATGATGTAATACCGAAAAGCCGAGGCTCGGAGCCTTTAAATAACGACCGGCGAGGACTAAGCTGTGCAGAATTACCCCAAGTAATTCAAACAGATTAGACGAGCGGAAGTTATTTAAAGACAAGCGAAGAGCAACGAGGCTAGACAACTTAAAAGCCGAGGCGCACAGCCTTTCGGCTCGGTATTTATGAACGTATGGGGAATGCCATATCCCCGCAAAGCCATCATGAGGAGAGTGAAATAAATGGCTATTAAAGTATATAAGCCGACGATCAACTCTATGAGAAACAGGTCGGTTACTGACTACTCCGGACTTTCAAAGGTTGCTCCCGAAAAGAGCCTTCTCGCTCCTTTAAAGAAGCATTCGGGTCGTAACAGCTACGGTCGAATCACAGTTCGTCACAGAGGTGGCGGCAACCGCAGAAAGTACCGTATTATCGATTTCAAGCGCCAGAAGTTTGGCGTTGAGGGTAAGGTCGTATCAATCGAGTACGATCCGAACCGTTCAGCTTTCATCGCTCTTGTAGAGTATACAGACGGCGATAAGGCTTACATCCTCGCTCCCGAGGGTTTAAAGGTTGGCTACAAGATCGAAGCCGGCCCCGACGCGGATATCATGCCCGGTAACGCATTACCGCTCAAGAACATCCCCGTTGGTACATTCATCCACAACATCGAGCTCTACCCCGGTCGCGGCGCTCAGCTCGCGCGTTCCGCAGGTAACATGGCTCAGCTTATGGCTAAGGAGAACGGTCTCGCGCTTCTGAGACTTCCTTCCTCCGAGCTCCGTAACGTACCCGACAGCTGCATGGCTACAATCGGTCAGGTCGGCAACACCGACCACGAGAACGTTAAGATCGGTAAAGCAGGACGTAAGAGAAACATGGGTTGGAGACCCACAGTCCGCGGTTCTGTTATGAACCCGAATGACCATCCCCACGGTGGTGGTGAAGGTAAGTCACCTGTCGGTCGTCCCGGTCCTGTTACCCCCTGGGGTAAGCCGGCTCTCGGTTACAAGACTCGTAAGAAGCATAAGCAGAGCGACCGTTTAATCGTTCGCAGAAGAAACGGTAAGTAAGGAGAAAGGAGCTTAATTATGAGTAGAAGTACTAAAAAAGGCCCTTTTGTCCAGCCTAAGCTTTTAAAAAGGGTTAAAGAGATGAACGAGAAGGGCGAAAAGAGAATTCTCAAGACTTGGTCAAGAAGCTCGACAATTTTCCCCGATTTCGTAGGTCATACATTCGCAGTCCATGACGGACGTAAGCACGTTCCGGTATATGTTACCGAGGATATGGTAGGTCACAAGCTCGGCGAGTTTGCTCCCACCAGAACCTTCAAGGGTCATGCCGGTTCCAAGACATCATAAGGCGGAAGGAGAGTATTGCAATGGAAGCTAAGGCATATGCAAAATATGTCCGTATGTCACCGCGCAAGGTAAACCTTGTTCTTTCCCTCATCAGAGGTAAGGACGTTACTCTTGCCGAGGCTATTCTTAAGAATACCCCCAAGGCCGCTTGTGAGCCTGTCTTAAAGACACTCAAGTCCGCTATGGCTAACGCTGAGAATAACCACGATATGGATGTATCAAGACTTTACGTTGCGTCCGCTAACGCAACAGCAGGCCCTATCCTTAAGAGAATCCGCGCGAGAGCTCAGGGTAGAGCGTTCAGAATTAATAAGAGAACATCCCACATTAGCCTTGTGCTCAAGGAAAAAGAATAAGGAGGTTAATAGTATGGGACAGAAAGTTAATCCGCACGGTTTACGTGTAGGTATCATCAAGAACTGGGATTCACGCTGGTTCGCTAACAAGAAGGACTTCGGCGATACACTCGTTGAGGACTACAACCTTCGTAAAACACTTAAGAAGCAGCTTTTCCCCGCTGGTATCTCCAAGATTGAGATCGAGCGTGACGGCAAGAGAGTAAGACTCCACATTCACTGCGCTAAGCCCGGTATGGTTATCGGTAAGGGCGGCTCCGAGATTGAGAAGCTCAGAGTTCAGTGCGAGAACATTCTCAAGAAGCCCGTCGCTATCAACATTGTTGAAATCAAGAACCCTGACCTCAACGCTCAGCTCGTTTCCGAGAGCATCGCTGCTCAGCTCGAGAAGCGTATCGCTTATCGCCGCGCTATGAAGCAGGCTATCAGAAACGCTATGAAGCTCGGCGCAAGAGGTATCAAGGTACAGTGCTCAGGCCGTCTTAACGGTGCTGAAATCGCCAGAGGCGAAACATATCACGAGGGTACAATCCCGCTTCAGACTTTAAGAGCTGACATCGACTACGGCTTTGCCGAGGCTGACACAACCTACGGTAAGATCGGTATCAAGGTATGGCTCTACAAGGGTGAGGTTCTCAACGAGAGCAGACCCAGAAGAGAGAGAAGACCCCGCAAGGAAGGAGGCAGAAAATAATGCTGATGCCCAAGCGTGTAAAGTACAGACGTGTTCACAGAGGACGTATGACAGGTAGAGCGCTCCGCGGTAACAAAGTTACTTACGGTGATTATGGTCTTCAGGCATTAGAGCCTGCCTGGATTACTTCCAACCAGATCGAGGCTGCCCGTGTAGCTATGACTCGTTACTGCAAGCGTGTCGGTAAGGTTTGGATCAAAATCTTCCCCGACAAGCCCGTAACAGCTAAGCCTGCCGAGACCCGAATGGGTTCCGGTAAAGGTTCACCCGAGTACTGGGTAGCGGTTGTAAAGCCCGACAGAGTAATGTTTGAGATCGGCGGCGTAGACGAGGCTACAGCCCGTGAGGCTATGCGTCTGGCTGCTACAAAGCTTCCGATTAAGTGCAAGTTTGTCAAAAAATCAGATCAGGAGGTTGAGCAGTAATGAAAGCATCCGAGTTAAGAGAATCTTCAATCGACGAGCTTCAGGCTAAGCTCAAGGACCTGAAAGAAGAGTTATTTAACCTGCGTTTCCAGCTCGCTGTAAATCAGCTGGAGAACCCCTCTCGCATCAAGGCAGTCAAGAAGGATATCGCAAGAGTATCGACCGTTATCCGTCAGATTGAGCTTGCCGAGAGCGAAGCTTAAGGAAGGAGGACACATAAATGGCTGACAGAAATATGAGAAAAACTGCTATCGGTCGCGTAGTTTCCGATAAAATGGACAAGACCGTAGTGGTACTTATCGAAGACAGCGTAAAGCATCCGCTCTACGGAAAGGTTGTTAAGCGCTCACGCCGTCTTAAGGCTCATGACGAAAACAACGAAGCCCGCGTAGGCGACCGCGTTAAGGTTATGGAGACACGTCCTCTCTCAAAGGATAAAAGACACCGTCTCGTCGAGATTGTAGAAAAGGCTAAATAAGGAGGAACACACTGTGATACAGCAGCAAACTTTATTAAAAGTCGCTGACAACACAGGCGCAAAGGAACTTATGTGCATTCGTGTTCTCGGCGGTACAAGAAGAAGATACGCCAACATCGGTGATGTTATCGTTGCTTCCGTTAAGAAGGCAGCTCCCGGCGGCGTAGCTAAGAAGGGCGACGTAGTAAAGGCAGTTGTAGTACGCTCCGCTAAGGGCGTTCGCCGTGATGACGGCACATACATCCGCTTTGACGAAAACGCCGCAGTTATCATCAAGGACGACAAGGACCCGAAGGGTACACGTATCTTCGGACCTGTTGCCAGAGAGCTCAGAGATAAGGGTTATCTTAAGATCTTATCCCTCGCTCCCGAAGTACTTTAATTGGAGGTGTCACAAATGAATAAAGTTCATGTTAAAACAGGCGACACCGTAGTAGTATTAAGCGGTAAAGATAAGGGCAAGAAGGGCACCGTTTTAGCGGTTTCCCCCGAAGAGCGCAAGGTTATCGTTGAGAAAGTCAACATGGTTTCCAAGCACGTAAAGCCCAAGAGAATGGGCGAGCCCGGCGGTATCATCAAGGCTGAGGGCGCGCTTTATGCCGACAAGGTTCAGATTGTCTGCCCCCGCTGCAAGAAGCCGACACGTATCGGTCACAAGATTTTCGAGGACGGCTCTAAGGGTCGTATCTGCAGAAAATGCGGCGAAGTAATCTAAATAGGAGGATATAAGATATGGCTAGACTTAAAGATTTCTATGCTAAAGAAGTTGCACCTGCTCTTATGAAGAAGTTCTCCTACAAGAGTGTTATGCAGATTCCGAAGCTTGACAAAATCGTTGTAAACGTAGGCGCAGGCGAGGCTAAGGACAACGCCAAGGCTATCGACGCTATCGTTAACGACTTAGGTATTATTACAGGACAGAAGGCGCTCGTTTGCCGCGCCAGAAAGTCCGTTGCTAACTTTAAGCTCCGTGAGGGTATGCCCATCGGCGCTAAGGTTACACTGAGAGGCGAGAGAATGTACGAGTTCTTAGACAGACTCTTCAACGTTGCTCTTCCCCGTGTACGTGACTTCAGAGGTATCAATGCTGATTCCTTCGACGGTAGAGGCAACTACTCTATGGGTCTCAAGGAGCAGCTCATCTTCCCTGAAATCGACTATGATAAGGTAGACAAGGTTCGCGGTATGGATATCACATTCGTTACTACCGCTAAGACCGACGAAGAAGCCCGTGAGCTCTTAACACTTATGGGCGCGCCGTTTGCTAAGTAAGGAGGGATTGTTGTGGCTAAGACTGCTATGAAAATTAAGCAGCAGAGAAAGCAGAAATTCTCTACTCGCGAATATTCAAGATGTAAAATCTGTGGTAGACCACACGCCTACCTCCGTAAGTTCGGTATTTGCCGTATTTGCTTCCGTGAGCTCGCTTACAAGGGCGAGATTCCGGGCGTAAAGAAAGCCAGCTGGTAAGTAAGGGAGGTTAAAGGTATGCAGATTACAGATACAATAGCTGATTTACTTACAAGAATCCGTAACGCTAACTCAGCAAAGCACGATACTGTTGAGATTCCCGCTTCTAACTTAAAGAAGGACATCTGTCAGATTCTTTTAGACGAGGGTTATATCAAGAACTTCACAGTTATCGAGGACGGCAAGCAGGGCGTAATCAAGGTTACACTTAAGTACGTTGAAGGCAAGAAGCCCGTAATCACAGGCTTACGCCGCGTATCCAAGCCCGGCTTACGCGTTTATTCAAATGTAGAGGATATGCCTAAGGTTATGAAGGGCCTTGGCGTCGCTATTATCTCAACGTCCAAGGGCGTTATGACCGACCGCAAGGCAAGAGCTGAGCACGTCGGCGGCGAAGTCCTCGCTTATATCTGGTAATAGGAGGTGCGAAAATGTCTCGAATTGGAAGAAAACCTATAAATATTCCCGCCGGTGTTACAGTTTCTGTTGATAACGGCGTTATCGAAGTCAAGGGTCCCAAGGGCACACTTGACTACAAGTTCAATCCCGCAATGCAGATTGAAGTAAAGGGCGAAGAGATTAACGTTACACGTCCCAACGACGCTAAGGAAAATCGCTCGCTCCACGGACTTACCCGCACGCTTATCAACAATATGGTAGTAGGCGTTACCGAGGGCTACAAGAAAACCCTCAAGGTTAACGGCGTCGGCTACCGTGTAGAGAAGAAGGGTAAGCAGTGCGTTATGAACCTCGGTTATTCTCACAAGGTTATCGTTGAGGATACAGAGGACATCACAATCGAAGTTCCGGATCCCAACACAATCGTAATCTCAGGCATTGATAAGCAAAAGGTTGGTCAGTTTGCTGCCGAGGTTAGAGAGAAACGTCCGCCTGAGCCGTACAAGGGTAAGGGTATCAAGTACGTTGACGAATATATCCGCCGCAAGGAAGGCAAAGCCGGTAAGGGTAAATAATTAAGGAGTGAAATGACTTATGGTAAACAGACCAGATACTAAAAAGGCTCGTCTTAAAAGACATAAGAGAGTCCGCGGTAAGATCAGCGGCACTGCAGAGCGTCCGCGTTTATGTGTATTCCGCTCCACTAACAACATTTACGCTCAGATCATTGATGACGTAAAGGGTGTTACTCTTGCTCAGGCATCGAGCCTCGACAAATCCATCGAGGGTAACGGCGGAAACAAAGAGGCAGCAAGAGCTGTAGGCAAGCTTGTAGCTCAGCGCGCTGCCGAGAAAAACATCACCGATGTCGTATTCGACAGAGGCGGAAACATCTATCACGGCCGTGTACAGGAATTGGCCGAAGGCGCCCGTGAGGGCGGCCTCAATTTCTAAGGAAGGGGAGGAATTACTTTGGCTAATAATGTAGAAACAAACAAGGAGCTCGTTGAGAGAGTTGTTACTATCAACCGAGTTTCCAAAACTGTAAAGGGCGGTCGTATCTATAAGTTCGCCGCATTAGTTGTAGTAGGCGACGGCGAAGGTACCGTAGGTTTCGGTATCGGTAAAGCGGGCGAAGTTCCCGACGCTATCCGCAAGGGTATCGAGGACGCCAAGAAGAACCTTATCAAGGTTGCGCTCCGCGGTACAACTATTCCTCACGAAATCATCGGAGAGTTCGGCGCAGGCCGCGTGCTTATGAAGCCCGCCGCTCCCGGTACCGGTGTTATCGCCGGCGGTCCCGTCCGTGCGGTAGTTGAGGCTGTAGGTATCAAGGATATCCGTACAAAGGCTTTACGCTCAAACAACCCCTGCAACGTAGTTAGAGCTACACTTCAGGGTCTCGGCGCTCTCAGAAACGCTGAAGAGGTTGCCGCTATCCGCGGTAAATCCGTTAAGGATATTTTATAAGGGAGGCCCGAGATGAAGATTAAATTAGTTAAGAGCCTCATCGGTTCCAAAAAGGATCAGATCGCTACAGCTTACGCCCTCGGTCTCAAGAAGATCGGCGACGAGACAACTCAGCCCGACAACGACGCGACCAAGGGTAAGGTAGCAAAAATCAACCACCTCGTAGAGGTTACAGAAGCATAAGGAGGTGCGAAAATTATGAAGTTATATGAACTTTCACCTGCTGAGGGCTCCAAGAAGGGCTCCAAGAGAGTAGGTCGTGGCCACGGTTCAGGCTGGGGTAAAACAGCCGGCAAGGGTCACAAGGGTCAGAAGGCTCGTTCCGGCGGCGGCGTACGTCCCGGTTTCGAGGGCGGTCAGATGCCGCTCCAGCGTCGTCTTCCCAAGAGAGGTTTCAATAACATTTTCGCCAAGAAAGTTGTTACTGTAAACCTTTCCGAGCTCAACCGCAAGTTTGACGACGGCGCGGACGTTACAATCGAGGCACTCGCTAAGGAGGGAATCGTAAAGAACTCATTCGACGCTGTAAAGGTCCTCGGTAACGGTAAGTTAGAGAAGAAGCTTAACGTAAAGGTTTCGGCTTATTCAGCATCCGCTAAGGCGGCTATCGAGGCTGCCGGAGGAAAGGCAGAGGTGATTTAATTGTTTAAGACAATTAGAAACGCCTGGGGTATTCCCGACCTTAGACGAAAGATTCTTTTCACAATCTTTATTATCATTTGCTTCAGAATCGGTTCGGTTATTCCTGTTCCGTTTCTCGATATGAACGCCCTTTCGAATCTTATGAATGCGAACGGAGCTAACGAGGGAAGCTCAGCTTTAGCTTATCTCAACACTCTGTCGGGCGGCGCGTTCTCGAACGCGACAATCTTTGCTATGGGTGTAACTCCCTACATCAACAGCTCGATTATCATGCAGCTTCTCACCGTTGCCATTCCTCCTCTCGAGAGAATGAGCAAGGAAGGCGAAGCAGGCAGAAAGAAAATCGCGACTATCACCCGTTACGTAACCGTAGGTCTCGGTCTTATCCAGGGCTTCGCTTACTGGTGGTATCTCCAGGCTTCGGGTGTTACAACCTTCACTGAGGGCTTCTCGAAAATCTTTGCCGCTATCGTAATCATCCTCGCTTTCACAGCAGGTACAGCGGTAATGATGTGGTTCGGTGAGCAGATCAACGACAAGGGTATCGGCAACGGTATCTCGATACTCCTCTTTGCGGGTATTGTAGCTCGTTTCCCCTACACAATCAACCTTCTCGGTCGTTACTGGGGTCTCGGACTTCAGGAGAACGGCGCTCCTCAGTATCTCATTCTCGTACCGCTTTGGGTTATCATCTTCCTCGTTGTTGTATGGGTTATCACCTTTATGCAGGACAGCGAAAGACGTATCCCGATTCAGTACGCTAAGAGAGTTGTCGGACGTAAGATGTACGGCGGTCAGTCAAGCCACCTTCCGATTAAGGTAGCGCTCGGCGGCGTACTTCCCATCATCTTCGCTTCCTCAATTCTTTCTATCCCCAGTACAATCAGAGCATTTGGCGTCAACCCCACAAAGGGCTTCTGGGCTGGCTTCTTCGCAGCCTTTGAAACCACAGGTTGGCTCTATATGACATTGTACTTCCTCTTAATTATAATGTTCGGTTATTTCTATACAACCATTCAGTATAATCCGATTGAGATGGCTAATAACCTCAAGCAGAACAACGGCACAATCCCCGGTATCCGTCCGGGCGCTCCGACTGCTGAGTTTATCAGAAAGATTCTTTCCAGAATTACACTTATCGGTTGTTTATTCCTCGGCTTTATCGCTGAGTTCCCGCTTCTCTATTCCGCGTTCACCGGAATGGGCTCGCTCTCAATGGGCGGTACCTCGATTATCATTATCGTAGGCGTTGCTCTCGAGACCTCGAAGCAGATGGAATCTCAGATGATGATGCGCCACTACAAGGGCTTCCTTGATTAATAGAAAGGAAAGGTAACTTATGAACATTATTATGTTAGGCGCTCCGGGCGCAGGCAAAGGCACTCAGGCCGCTGTGCTCTGTGAGAAGCTCAATATCCCTACAATTTCCACGGGTAACATTATCCGTGAAGCGCTGAAAAACGGCACTGAAATGGGTCTTAAGGCTAAGTCCTTTATGGATGCAGGTCAGCTCGTTCCCGACGAGGTTGTTATCGGCATCATCAAGGACAGACTTCAGGAAAGCGACTGTCAGAACGGATTTATCCTCGACGGCTTCCCGAGAACCATTCCTCAGGCCGAGGCTCTGGACGCAATGGGCGTAACCATCAATTCCGTCGTTGATATCGAGGTAAAAGATGAGGTTATCGTAAACCGTCTGTCCGGACGCCGCGTCTGCGAAAATTGCGGCAGACCCTATCACATTGAGAGCTTAAAGCCTCAGGTTGACGGAGTTTGCGACGATTGCAAGGGCGCCCTTGTTCAGCGCAAGGACGACCAGATCGACACCATTAAGAATCGTCTTGAAATCTACCACAAGGAGACCGAGCCCCTCGTTAAGTACTACGAGGCTCAGGGCAAGCTGTTGGTAGTAGAGGGCAAGGACACGGTTAAGGCTACAACCGACGCCGTATTTGAGGCTCTCGGGGTTTAATATGGTTATTGTCAAGACAGCGCGTGAAATATCCTTGATGAAGGACGCGTGCCGAATCTCGGCAAACGCGCTTGAGCTTGCAGGAGAATACGTCAAGCCCGGTATCTCTACCGCGGAGATTGACGAGAAAGTCCGTAAATACATCGAGAAACAAGGCGCTACGCCTTCGTTTCTCGGTTACGGCGGCTTCCCCGCAAGCGCTTGTATTTCCGTAAATGATGTGGTTATCCATGGCATACCCAGCAAGGACACTATTCTCAAAGAAGGCGACATCGTAAGCGTCGATGTCGGCGCGTTCTACAACGGCTATCACGGCGACAATGCTTTCACCTTTGCCTGCGGCAAGGTAAGCGAAACCGCTCGTAAGCTTATGGACGCAACGAGAGAGAGCCTCACAAAGGGAATTGAGGCTGCGCTTGCAGGTAATCGCGTAGGCGATATCGGCAACGCTGTTCAGCAGTATGTCGAAGCTCGCAGTTACTCGGTGGTACGAGATTTTGTCGGCCACGGCGTAGGTGCGAAGTTACATGAAGACCCCAGTATCCCGAATTTCGGCAGAGCCGGACACGGGGTGCGACTTCTCCCGGGTATGACAATCGCAATCGAGCCTATGGTTTGCGAGGGCGATTATGAGGTTGAGGTTCTCGAGGACGACTGGACAACAGTCACCTGTGACGGCAAGCTTGCCGCTCACTATGAGAACACAGTCGCAATCACTCCCGACGGTCCCGTTATTTTAACGGTAGCGGGCTGATGATATGAATATCACCGTCGGAAGCGTAGTCAAATCTACAGCGGGCAAGGATAAGGACGGTTTCTTCGCCGTGCTTGAGCTCATAGGGGACAGGGCATTAATCGCCGACGGCAAACGCCGTAAGGTTGAGAGCCCGAAGCCCAAGAACTTAAAGCACCTCAGAGCGACAAACACGGTCTTTGACCTTCCGCTGACAAACAAAGAGTTAAAAAGGTCGCTGAAAGCATTCGGCGGCAATGCCAAGGAGGAATAGTTATGTCTAAGCAGGACGTACTCGAAGTAGAGGGTAAAGTCGTTGAAGCCCTTCCCAACGCTCAGTTCAAGGTAGAGCTTCCCAACGGCCATGTAATATTAGCTGTTATTTCAGGTAAGCTGAGAATGAATTTCATTCGTATCTTACCGGGAGATAAGGTTACGGTGGAGATGTCTCCCTATGACCTTACCAGAGGAAGAATTACTTGGAGAACCAAGTAAAATTTGTTAAGAAAACTGATTTTTCAAGAAAGGAATGATTATTGATGAAAGTCAGACCTTCTGTAAAGAAAATGTGCGAAAAGTGCAAGGTAATCAAGAGAAAAGGCAAAATCCTTGTCATTTGCGAAAACCCTAAGCATAAACAGCGTCAGGGCTAATTACAAACAATTTTTTAGAAATTTTAATGGAGGTGCACTAAATGGCTCGTATAGCAGGTGTTGACTTACCCAGAGATAAGAGAGTCGAAATCGGCTTAACTTATATCTACGGTATCGGACGTAAAACTGCAACAGACATTATTGCTGCAACAGGTGTAAACCCTGACACACGCGTTAGGGATTTAACTGAGGACGACGTATCCAAGCTCAGAGATTATATCGAGAAGAATTGCCGAGTTGAAGGTGATCTTCGTCGTGACATCGCTTTTGATATTAAAAGACTTATTGAAATTGGCTGTTACCGTGGCGTTCGCCACAGAAAGGGTCTCCCCGTAAGAGGTCAGCGTTCAAAGACAAACGCTCGTACACGTAAGGGTCCCCGCAAGACTATGGCCAACAAGAAGAAGTAAGGAGGAATTGCTTTTATGGCAGCACCTAAGGGTAAAAAGACTGTACGCCGCCGCAGAGAGAAAAAGCACATCGAAAAAGGCAGCGCTCATATTCAGTCTACATTTAACAATACAATTGTTACAATTTCCGATACAAACGGTAATGCGGTATCTTGGGCAAGCGCAGGCGAGCTCGGTTTCCGCGGTTCCCGTAAGTCTACTCCGTTCGCTGCTCAGTCAGCGGCAGAGACAGCAGCCAAAACAGCTATGGACTTCGGTATGAAGAGCGTAGAGGTTTACGTAAAGGGCCCCGGTCAGGGTCGTGAGGCAGCTATCCGTGCTCTGCAGTCAGCAGGTCTCGAGGTTACAATGATTAAGGACGTAACTCCGATTCCGCACAACGGATGTCGTCCTCCCAAGAGAAGACGTGTATAGTATAAAGGAGGAAATTTAAGATGGCAAAAAACAGACAGCCTATCGCTAAACGCTGCAGAGCTCTCGGTATTTCCCCTGCAGTTATGGGTTACTCGGGCAAGACCTCTTTCAGAAACCCGAACGGTAACTCAAGAAGAAAGAAAAGTGAATACAGCCTTCAGCTCACAGAGAAGCAGAAGGTTAAGTTTATCTACGGTATCATGGAGAAGCAGTTCCGTTCTTACTATGAAAAGGCTGAAAAGGCTCAGGGTAAGACAGGCTCCGTTCTTCTTACTCTTATCGAGCACCGTCTCGACAACGTAGTATTCCGTCTCGGTCTCGCTTCCACAAGAAGAGAGGCTCGCCAGCTCGTTAACCACGCTCACTTCACCGTTAACGGCAAGAAGGTAAACATTCCTTCCTACCTCGTTAAGGTTGGCGATGTTATCGAGGTTAAGGAGTCCAGCAGAGGCACAAACCGTTTCAAGGCTATCGCTGAGAACAACAATGTTACTGCTCCCAAGTGGCTCGAAAAGGCTAACGACAAGTTAGGCGGCAAGGTTATCGCTGAGCCCGAGAGAGAGGACATCGACTTCCCGGTAGAGGAACATCTCATTGTCGAGTTGTACTCCAAGTAATCCTACAGATTTATTTACAGGCAGATTACACAACGACGGCATTTGTGCCGCCTAATAAGGAGGATTCGCTATGATAGAGATTGAAAAGCCCAGAATTGAAACTGAAGAACTGACAGACGACGGCAAGTACGGCAGATTCGTCGTAGAGCCGCTCGAGCGAGGCTTCGGCAATACGTTAGGTAACAGCCTGAGAAGAGTTCTTCTCTCGTCGCTTGAGGGCTGCGCGGTTACATCTATCAAGATTAACGGCGTGCTCCACGAGTTTTCGACTGTTCCCGGAGTTAAAGAGGACGTTACGGAAATCGTTCTTAACATCAAGAGCCTTGTCCCCAAGCTCCTCGATTCTGCTCCCAAGGTAGTTGAGATTGCTGCCGAGGGTCCCTGCGAGGTTACCGCAGCTGATATCAAGCACGACGCAGAGGTTGAAATCCTCAACCCCGAGCTTCATATCGCTACACTCGCTGACGACGCTAAGCTCAATATCGAGATTACTATCGATCGCGGACGCGGTTATATTCCTGCAGAGCGCAACAAGCAGCTCGCCGGCAACAATATAATCGGCGTGTTACCTATTGATTCAATTTACACACCTGTTTTAAAGGTTAACTATACAGTAGACAATACCCGTGTCGGTCAGATTACTGACTACGACAAGCTCACTCTCGACGTATGGACCAACGGCGTTATCAACGCTCAGGAGGCTGTATCGCTTGCGGCTAAGGTGCTTTGTGAGCATCTTAACCTCTTCGTCAACCTCTCAGACAGCGTGACAAACTCCGAGATTATGGTTGAGAAGGACGAGAAGGGCAAGGAAAAGGTTCTCGAGATGACTATCGAGGAGCTCGACCTCTCCGTTCGTTCCTTTAACTGTCTCAAGAGAGCGGGTATCAACACGGTTGAGGACCTTACAAACAAAACAACAGAGGATATGATGAAAGTTCGTAACCTTGGCAGAAAGTCACTTGAGGAAGTAGAGTACAAGCTCGAGAGCCTCGGCTTCAGCCTTAAAAAGGAAGACGAATAATCCCCTTTTAAAATAACAGAAAAGGAGTGAATTTAAATGCCGGGCACCAGAAAGCTTGGAAGAACCACTGCGCAGCGTACAGCTATGCTCCGCGCTATGGTTACTTTCCTTTTAGAAAAAGGAAAAATCGAGACTACTCTCACCCGCGCCAAAGAGGTAAGCTCTATGGCTGAGAAGATGATTACTATATCAAAGGACAACTCTCTCGCTAACAAGAGACTCGTTATGAAATTCGTTACAAAAGAGGACGTAACAAAGAAGCTCTTCGACGAGATCGGTCCCAAGTATAAGGACAGAAACGGCGGTTACACACGCATCACTAAGATCGGACCCCGCCGCGGCGACGCTGCCGAGATGGCAATCATCGAGTTAGTTTAATAACTGATTTTTTGGGGGCTGAAGATATGTTCAGCCCCTTTGATTTTTACGGAGTACATAATGAATATCAGAGGATTATTAAAACACAGAAACGCGCTGTACGGACTGCTCGCAATCTGGATTGTATGCTTTCACGTCAGCATCAGCGTCAGATTTCCGACGTCCTCGTACACTATTTCGCATTTTATCAAGGCTACGCTCAAGCAGAGCGACGTGCCGTTCAACGGACTGCTGAAGCTTTTCAGCCAGTTTTTATCGAGCGGCAACCTCGCCGTTGACGTGTTTATGCTTTTGTCGGGCGTGTGCCTTTACCTTTCGTTTGAGAGACGCTACGGCGACGGTAAGATTGAGTTCTTCAGCTACTTCAAGAAGAGAATTTCGCGTGTAGTTGTGCCTTACCTCGTCATTGCCCTGCCTTACTGGGCTTGGGTCAGCGTCATCAGAGCAAAGCACAGCTTCTTTGACTTTCCGCGCTTTATCTGGAACTACAGCTCCGCTTCGTTCTGGTTCGGCAACAGCCGAAAAGCGTGGTTCGCGATTGCGATTATGCTGTTCTACCTCTTGTTCCCGCTAATCTTCAAACTCGTCAAAAAGCACACTGCGCTAGGCTTTGTTATGCTCGCGGTGATTTATGTAGGAGGATATTTCCTTTGCAAATCGCCTGCCGAGAACATCAGCATTGCCGTTACAAGACTTCCGTCGTTTGTTATCGGTGCAATGCTCGCAAAGCACATCGACGCTCTTGATTTGAAAAGGCTCCCCGAGGCAGTCAGAGGAATTGTGGTTTTTCTGTCGTTTATCGCGGTTCTGCTCGGAACGGCATTTTTCCCGATTCACAGCGTCGCGAAAAAGAACAGCCTTCCGCACTACGCGGTCTGGTATACCTACGGACTGCTAGCTGTCTGCTTCATAATTGTTATGGTGTGGATTTGCGGCAAGGTTGAGCGGTTCTACTTTGAGAAAACCCTCAGCTTTATCGGCAGTCTGTCGCTTGAGATTTACCTCGTGCACACAATGACTCTCGGCGTTATGGGATATTATCACGTTGATAAGAAGTTCGGCGTGCTGTTGTTCCCGATGATGCTCGCTTGGGGTATTCTCGGCGGATATCTGGCTTCGCTTGCTACCAAGTTGATATTAAAGCCATTTGAACACAAGAAGGCTTTGAAGCAGCATACTTTGAAATTGAATTGAACCGCCGTATGCCGAACGGCACGTACGGTGGTGTGAGAGGGCGGAGAAATTTCACCCTACTCGATTGATATAGTATAGACGGTGTTTTTATGAAAAATGGAAAGTACAAGGGAATAATTCTAATAATCGTTTCGGCGTTCTGCTTTGCGCTGATGAATATGTTTGTCAGACTGTCGGGGGACTTGCCGACGCCTGAAAAGGGCTTTTTCCGAAATCTCGTTGCGTTTGTGTTCGCACTGGTGATAATGATTAAGGACAAGCAGAGCTTTCACTTTCAAAAGAAAAACCTGCCGTTACTTATCGGCAGGTCGCTCGCGGGCACGCTCGGAATCCTCGGCAACTTCTACGCGGTCAGTCATATGGCGCTCTCGGACGCGTCAATCCTGAACAAGATGTCGCCGTTCTTCGCAATCATCTTTTCGCTGTTTTTCCTCAGAGAAAAGCTTAAGCTGCCGCAGGTCTTAATCCTTATCGGAGCCTTTGTCGGCGCAATGTTTGTTGTCAAGCCGGGCTTTCAGAACGCTGAGCTGCTGCCGTCGCTGTGCGGCTTCTTCGGCGGAATGGCTGCGGGCGCCGCGTACTCTATGGTTCGAGCTCTGGGCAAAAGGGGAGAGAAGGGAGCCTTTATCGTGCTCTTCTTCTCGGGGTTCAGCTGCCTCGCGATGATTCCGTTTATGGTGTTCGGCGGCTTCAAGCCGTTTAACCTGTTCCAGCTCGCTATGCTTCTGCTTGCGGGACTCTCAGCCGCGGGCGGACAGTTCTCAATCACCGCCGCGTATACTTACGCCCCCGCAAGAGAAATCTCGGTCTATGACTATACTCAGATAATCTTTGCCTCGGGACTCGGATTCATCGTCTTTGCCGATATCCCCGACATCTACTCCGTAATCGGCTACGTTGTCATCATCGCAATGGCGGTTGTGATGTTCCTATATAATAACAGAAAAAAGGTATAGAAAAAGAGCTGTCGGTGACAGCTCTTTTTACGTCATATGAAATTTATCTATCCCGCCGTTGATGAACAATTGGGAAGATGAGCGTTCCAAAAGGCGGGCGAGAGTGCCCACCGCCACTTTTTTATGCAAAGATTGTTTGTACGAGTATCATATACGTTACGGTGCTTATGCCTATGCTCAGAAGGACATTGCCTCTCCAGATGTGCAGGAGCATAGCAATCGCTATGCAGATGAGCTCGGGAGCGCCGTGATATCCGCCGATGAAGTTTACCGAGCTTACGCAGTAAATCAGCAGAACGCTCATCATCGCGGGCGGCAGAAACTTGCCGAGATATTTTATCCACTTGGCGGGCTCCTTGCCGCGTCCGAAGAAGATAAACGGCGCGTAACGTGTGAACGCGGTCACAATCGCCATTGCGGCGATAATTCCCACGCTGTGGGTGAAATCGCTCATAGCCGTTCCTCCTTCTCGAGCTTCGGTCTCAGACATAAAAGAACTCCCGAAACCACCAGGAGCGAGGGAATAAGGAAGTTGTCAGGACCGAGGATAATCAGGCTCACAATCGGAACCATAAATCCGAGGAGAGCGGGAAAGTGGATTTTGTGCGCCTTCCACTGTTCAACGACTATGACAGCGAACAGCGCAGTCATTACGAAGTCGATTCCCTTCGTGGAGAACGGAAGCAGACCGCCTATCAGCGTTCCGAGCACCGAGCCTATTATCCAGTAGCAGTGATTCAGAAACGTGACCGAGGTGTAGAACGCCTGGCGCGTTATGCCCTCGGGCGGCTTTTCCGTGGATAGAATCGCGTACGTTTCGTCGGTCAGACCGAAGATGAGGTACCACTTGTTCTTTCCGATTTTGTGGTACTTGTCAATCATCGAGAGACCGTAGAAAAAGTACCTCAGGTGAAGCAGAAACGTCATCAGAATAACGCTCGGGATTGAGGCGCCTACGGCGAGCATCGATACAATCAGGTACTGACCTGTTCCCGAGAATATCAGAACACTCATAACGAACGCCCACAATGCGTTGTAGCCTGCCGCCTGAAGCATTACTCCGAACGCAAATCCCAGCGGAATGTATCCGAAGAGGATAGGCAGAGAGTATTTAAAGGATTTTTTTAAAGCTTTCAGCAAATGTAAGACCTCCGATATTATTCTATCGCCTTGTTGAGCTTGGCAACCTGCTTGCCTCGCTTGTAGCGGTAGAGAATATTCTCAGCCCATTCGCGGTCTATTCTTATAAAGCCCTTGAGCTTCTTGTCCTTAACGGCGAGCTGGTTTACCACGCTGACGGACTTGCCGTAGATTTCAAGTCTTGCGCTCTGCACATAAGGCTCTCGTTCCTCGCCGAGAAAGTAGGTGAAGCCCATCGTGTTGTTCTCGCTGTTGTACATCGAAAGGTAGGCTTCTTTGATGTCCCGTCTGTTAAGCTTGCGCATTACCGCCTCGCCGATTGCGAGCTTCGTCAGCTCGACAGCCATATCGTCGAGACCGCTTTCGAAGATAAATATCTTCTCCTTGAGGGTGTTGAAGTCGGGAACAATTCGCTTGTTAATCTTCTTTAGCGTCTTGAACTGCTCCTCGAGACCCTTGTCGGCAAGCTGAAAGTGGTCGATATTCGGGATAAGGTAAATCATAAACCTGTTTTTCATATCGTTATAGAGCACAGGATAGGTAAGGCGCGCTACGTGACCGCAGCTTCGGCACGTCCATTTGAACAGAGCCTCGTTCATCGTCTGTTCCCTGAGCTCCTTGTGGTTTGTCACGTTAATGCTCGTGTAAAGTGTGGCTTCGGTGGTTTCGTCGCATTTCGGACAAACTATCCTTTTCTTTATAATATTAGAATATGCCATTTCATAAACCCCATTTCCGTTATATTATAACATATCGGCACCGCTAAAACAATAATAATAAATAAATGAAAAGTATTTTTCAAAAAAACATTGATTTATTTTCCGTTTTCTGTAATAATAATAAGGAAGACTATTTAAATGATAAGGAGATTAGCTATGGCTTTTTTAGATTCAGTTAAAAACGGTCTTACCAACGCGGTAGATACAGTTTCGGGAGTTACTCAGGCTATCATCGAGAAAAACCGTCTCAACGCTCAGCTTAACCGCCTTCGCGCAATTATGAAGAGCGAGTGCGAGATGATTAACCGTGCGTACATCACTCTCGGTAAGAAGTATTATGAGAATAAGGTCAACAATAAGTCCGACGCCTGCGAGAACGAAGAGGAGCTCTTTTTGATTATCGAGAACTCCAAGGAGCAGATTAAGAAGGCAAGACAGCGTTACCTCCAGCTTATCAAGGCTCAGACGGTCGAGACCGTCAAGAAGTACAACGTTGAGGAGCTCGAGGACATCACGGTTGCCTGCTCCAACGAGGACGAGTACGAGGAGTCGCCTTTTGTAGCCGAACCCGTTGAGGAAGAGGTACAGGAAGAGGAAGTAACCGCTCCTGCAGCCGACACCGAGGTTGCCGAGGACGACAGTTTCTGATAAAATAACGGAAGATTTTGGGGATTACCGAGCGTAATCCCCGTTTTTTTGCCTCAAAACCGCATAAAATGGCAGTTTTTTCAAAAAAATTTTTCCCGAAATGAATTTTTGACGTGCAAAAATTCACATAAAATTCACCAAAACAATACAAAACGCACAACAGATAGGTGGCTTTAGTTCACAATTATTTTTTCACTTAGAGAATTAAAGTGCCATTTTAACAAAATTATAATTCTTTATAAGAAACTCTTAGGCAGATTACCATAATTTTCGGGACTTATTGACAGGTTGTTACAAGTTTGTTACAATGCAGGAGTTGTTTGTGGTAAGCCGAATAAAAAACGAATAATATATTTACCCGACCTTTGATTTAGAAGTGATAAGGTTTAGAAGTGGTCGGGTAAAAGATGATTTAAGGAGTTTTTATGAAGAATACTAAAACAATCGTCGCTGCGGCGTTGTCTGTTGCAACTGTTTTGACAACGACAATCAGCGTTATGGCGCTCGGCAGCGATACGACGGATGAAGATCCCCGACCTAGTAAGACACAGCCTGCAGTAAAGGTTGTGGAAAAAGAAGTAAAGCTTATTTTAAACAGAACAAAGCTTAAGGGCACAGAGGGCAAGAAAGTAACCCTCAAGTCGTCTACCAATTCCGACGAAAAGGTAACTTACCGTTCCACAAACAAGAAGGTAGCTACCGTTTCGAAAAAAGGAGTTGTAAAGCTTGTCAGCGAGGGTAGCGCAAAAATCGTTGCCGAGACTGACGGTGTCAAGGCGGTATGTAAGGTAAACGTAGATCCCGTACCGGGCAACAGCATCAAGGACAGCACAATGGCTGACATTGCTTCCGAAATCGGCTGCCAGACCGACTACGCTTACGGCGAGAGCACAATTATGTGTTCGGCTTATTCTTTCGCTTATGCGTATTATCAGGTAACAGGCACAGCCATTACACCCGGCAGCGTTTGGTGCGGCGGATGTACTTGGACAGGCGGCTCTTACCTTCACTGCGGTTCCGCTGAGAATATGCTCAGCACAATCAAGGAACAGCTCGACCAGAACCGTGCTTGCGTAGGACTTCTCTCTATGGGTTCGTCAGCTACGCACTATGTAACCTTCTATGGCTACACAGGCGACGGTACAACACTTTCAGATTTTAAGATTCTTGACCCGTGGGAGGGTAATCTCACCACAGGCGACGGCTATGGGTACAGCTACGACGGCTGCGATGTAGTGGTGATAAACTAAGAAAAGCTTCCGAGAGGAAGCTTTTTCTTTTTACCCATTTACAAAACCTGTTATTAATGATACAATCAAGTTAACAAATATCTCAGGAGAGGATGACAAATATGGGATTATTCGATAGTATTTTTAACGCAGGCAACAACATCGCAAAGAACGTGACCTCGGCTATCGGCAACAAGAGCGAGACTTTTACGTTCCAGAGACTGCCCGAGAGCGTAGGAGAGCTGATGGCTCTGCCCGAGGCAACGCTTGACACTCCGTTCAAGACCGCAGCGCTCACCGTTTGCGCGCTCTGCGCTTACGCCGCTTCTCCTCAGATTGGTCAGGAGATGCTCAACTTCCTCAAGGGACCTGCTCCGCTCAATCAGGTAGAGATTTCTTTCCTCAGAGACCGTTTCAGAGACAGCGGTACTTACGTTCCGTTCTCTTACTTTGCGGGCGCGACTCCTGACAACAATTACACGCCTAACGTTCCGTTCAGCATGACGGTTACGTCCAACCAGTACTCAAAGCGTGACGATACTCATGTAACGCTGTGGCTCCGCTCAGGCGGCGCTGACAACCCCAGAGAGGTTGCGCTCAGGCTCAAGCCGTCCGAGGGCAAGTGGTACCTCAACGAGCAGCATCTGCTCGTTATGGTTCGCACACCCAAGGCTCAGGACCCGTGGGCTTAATAATTCAGCATTGACCAGACCCCAAGGCTTGTTTGAGCTTTGGGGTTTTCTTTCGCCTTCTGGATTTTCTCTGCACACTTTTTAACTCTTTCCATAAGATAAAAGTGTAATACAAAGAGGAGGTAATTACTTATGCCGGATATTCCCTTAACTAACTCTGCCGATAATTCCGAAGCCAACCAGAGCTTCTGCATTGACGCCGACAGAGTCTACGATTCCTGCGGAGACAAGGACTGCCTTTCGGAGCTCAGAGTATTCTTTACCGAGCCCGACCAGCAGATTATCAACTCCGCCGTGTCAGTCCGTATCCGCGAAGCGAATATAGTCAACACCGTCGTCAACGTGGAGCCTGTGACTTATCACTGCGGCTTCTACTCCGTCGATATGACGTTCTACTTTGAGATTGTGCTCGACGTGTATTCCAGCGGCGGTTCGGCTCCCACGACGGTCAGCGGTCTTTCTGTATTCGCAAAGCGCGTGATTCTCTATGGCGGCAGCGGCAACGTAGCCGTATTCACAAGCGACAGCGACAGCGGCTGTGTAGACCCTGCCGAGAGCGTGCTCCCGACCGCAAAGGTTCAGGTCGCTCAGCCTATGGCTCTCACGGCTTGCCTTACCGAGTGCTGCAGCCCGTGTATGCCGTCCGCGGCAATCCCCGATTGTGTGACAGCGTACTTCGGCGGTACAATCGTGCCGTCTCAGGCTCGATCTGTGCTCGCTACCATCGGCGTGTTCACGATTGTTCAGCTCAAGAGACGCGTGCAGATGCTCATTCCCGCGTTCGACTTCTGTGTTCCCGATAAGGAATGCGTCACCTCGACCGACAATCCTTGCGATATGTTCTCGAGAGTTGACTTCCCCGTGGAACAGTTCTTCCCGCCGAATCTCGCGGATATCGACCCCGACAACCTCGAAACAGGCTGCGGCTGTCAGAACTGAAAAAAGCTCGGCTTCCGAAAGGGAGCCGAGCTTTTGCTATTGGTGTACTTTTTTATCGTAACGTCTATTGACGCTGCGAAAGTTTTACATTATAGTAGTGGTAAAGGAAAGGGGTTTTGAAATGAATATACTTTATCTGCTGAAGATTAAGAATGAAATCAGTTACATATACGACGACAACACCATACGTCAGGGGCTTGAAAAGATGAAGTCTCACGGCTACACCGCTATTCCCGTAATCACGCGTGACGGCGACTATGTCGGAACAATCAGCGAGGGCGATTTCCTCTGGCACATCCTCGGACACAACGGAGGTATCAGAACTGAGGAAGAGCACAGCGTCCGCGAGATTATCCGAAAGGACTTTATGCCGCCTGTCAGGGTCTCGGCAACCGTCGAGGAGCTCATCGAGAGCGCTACCAACCAGAACTTCGTTCCCGTCGTTGACGACAGAAACAAGTTTATCGGCATAGTAACGCGTCGTGACATCATTATGTACTTTATTGAGAAAAACAAAAGTAAATAGAATAAGAGCCATCGCCGAAGCGATGGCTCCAAATTATTCAATACATTCTAGCTATTAGCAGAAGAATACATCCATTTCCTTCTCTTCGCCGTCAGCAACAAAGTAAGCCTTGCTCTCTTCGGGCTTGAGATAAACTGTAATCTCCTTAGCGGACTTGCCGTTTGTGAGCTTGATGTTCTTAACCATCTCGTCGATAGATACCTGAACACCGCCGAACTCTACGAATACCTCTACCTTAGTAGCGGCAACAGCCTTCTTAGTAGTTGTTGTCTTCTTAGCAGGAGCCTTAGCAGCGGCCTTCTTCTCAGGAGCCTTCTTCTCGGCAGCAGCCTTAGTTGTCTTAGCAGCAGCCTTCTTAGCGGGAGCCTTCTTCTCAGCTGTAGCTGTAGCTGTCTTCTTCTCAGCAGCAGCCTTAGTTGTCTTAGCGGCAGCCTTTGTCTCAGTTGCTTTAGCTTCTGTCTTTGTTTCTGTCTTCTTTGTAGCCATTTTATGACCCTCCTAAAAAATGATATTTTATAGAATGTAAGCATTTTTTGTTTACATTCGTATTATACTACGAAAAATTTAAAAGTCAACGAATTTACAAAAGTTTGTGACATTGTCCAAATTGCACAATAAGAATACCGTTTTTTATGCAAAAATGACAAGAGAAAATGCGGCTTTTTTCGATATTTTTCGGCACTGAGCATGTTTTGCTCCTTTGGTGAAATAGCCTATTGTAATTACCTCGAATAGCTGTTATAATATTAACGTATGATTTGTTGTCCGATTACTCGGACTGTGAGGTTGTTATGTTACAAAATCTGATTATAGTATCAGAGCAGGTCGCAATCCTATTCGTCCTCATAGCGGTTGGCTTTGTATGCTCCAAAACCAAGCTTATTAACGACGCAGGCGCGAAGCACCTCACGGACATCGCGCTCTATCTCGCGACGCCGTGTATTATGGTGCAGTCGTTCCAGGATGTCAAATTCGAGGAAAGCCTTGCGCTTAACCTCGGTATCTGCGCGATTTGTTCCGTGCTGATTCAGGTTGTGTCGATATTCATTTGTCGTCCGATTTTCCGCGACAAGAACGAAAGCCGAAAACGTGTTCTGCGCTTTGCGGCGGTCTTCTCGAACTGCGGCTTTATGTCGCTTCCGCTCCAGAAGGCGGTCATCGGCAGCAAGGGCGTTTTCTACGGCGCCGTCTTTGTTATGGCGTTCAACATCCTTGTGTGGAGCTTCGGTCTGGTCGATATGAGCGGCGACAAGAAAAACCTCACCGTTAAGAAAATTCTGATTAACCCCGGCGTTCTCGGAGCTGCCGCGGCGGCGCTGCTTTTCTTCCTGAAAATCCAGCTCCCCGACATCGCTCTCACGCCTATCAGATATCTCGCGGCGCTCAACACGCCCGTCCCGATGCTCGTCATCGGATACCATCTTTCCAAAACCAACTTTTCGCGTTATCTCAAGGATAAGGCTGTCTATGTTGTGCTGTTGCTCAGGCTTGTCGGTATTCCGCTTGCGGCGCTGTTTATTATGCGCGCGTGCGGAGTTTCGGGAGAAATCCTCATCGCCTGCGTAATCGCCTCGTCTGCTCCGACAGCCGCTACGACAACAATGTTCGCCACCAAGTTCGGACGCGACATTGACCTTTCCGTCGGTCTTGTATCATCGACGACGGTTGTGTCGATTGTGACTATGCCTGTGATAATCGCGCTGGCGCAGACAATTTCGTAAAAGAGGAACCTATGCCAAGAAATCCGCGGCAGAAACAGAAGCTTCTGTATCTGAAAAAGATATTGCTTGAAAAGACCGACGAGGAACACGGTCTCACCGTCAACGAGCTGATAGCCGAGCTTGAGAGCTACGGCATAAACGCCGAGCGCAAGAGCGTGTATGACGACCTGAGAAGCCTTGAACTCTTCGGGCTTGATATCTGCGTCGAAAAGTCCAAGACGACGCGTTATTACATCGGCTCGCGTGATTTCCAGATTTCGGAGCTCAAGCTCCTTATTGACGCGGTTCAGAGCTCAAAGTTCATTACCGAGAAGAAGAGTATGGAGCTCATCAAAAAGGTGGAGAGCCTTGCCAGCGAGAACGAAGCCAAGCTCTTTCAGAGCCAGGTTATCATCAGCAACCGCGTGAAAACTCCGAACGAAACAATTTACTACAACATCGACCGTCTCCACGACGCAATCAATCACAACAGGGCGGTCACGTTTTACTATAACGAATGGACGCTCAATCTGGGCAGCTCGGAAAAAATCAAGCTTCGCCGCCGACGCGACGGCGCGCTTTACCGCGTCAGCCCCTGGGCACTTTGTTGGGATGACGAGAACTACTACCTCATCGCCTTTGACGATAAGAGCGAGAGCATCCGTCATTACCGCGTAGACAAGATGGAAAAAATCACCGTTACGGACGACAGCCGCAAGGGTGACGAGCTTGTCAAAAAAATCAATCTCGCCGATTACGCAAAATCGACCTTTTCTATGTTTGCGGGCGAGAGCGTTGAGCTGACTTTGTCGGTTCACAACAGCCTTGTCGGAGTTATCGCCGACAGGTTCGGCAAGAACGTGTTTATCACACGCGACGATAACAAACAGGATTTCTTTATCTTAAAAACCAACGTCAATATATCGGGTCAGTTTTTCGGGTGGATATTCGCTCTCGGCGACAAGGTCGAGATTGTGTCTCCCGAGGAAGTCCGCGCGCTCTTCAAGGCGCACGTCGGTGACGTTTCAAAAATCTACAGGGAGGAAAAGCCATGATATGTCCGCGCTGCGGCGAGGTTATCTCCGATTCGGAAACTCTGTGTCCGTTTTGTTTGCAGGACATAGACCTCAACGTCGAGTTTAACGACTATCGCAAAGACGGTTTTGTGCAGATTCAGACGAAGAACGAAGCTGATACCTCCGAACCGATTAACTATACACCTAAATATTTCAATATCGCCGAGTTCAATATCTTCGTAATCGCGATTGTATTCGTGCTCGTAGTGTCCGTGTTTACGGTTTTCTCGCTGAGATTTGTCCAGAAAACTCACGTAGATTACGTCAAGCCGTATGAGGTTACGACTGCTCCCACGGAAAAGCCCACTGAGGCTCCGACAACCGAAAACACCGTCAAGAAGGTCACAATCAAGAATCTTCTCGGCAGCTGGACGATTAAGGGCAGCGTTGACACTCCCGATACCGCTATTCCGTACTACACCTTCACGGACAGCGGAGTTGTTCAGGAGAACTACGGAAGCATTACCTCGACAGGCGTTTACAAGGATTTGAGCGAGGACGACGACCATATTGTCTATATTATGGTAGACAACGGCTTCAGCGGAACCTACAGGTACAACGTCACAGGCAACAAGCACGACGGCTACACGCTGACGCTCGAGGATATCAACACCAAGGCAGCTTACACTCTGGTAACGGCAGTCGCCAAGTCCAAGAAGCTCACGCCCGAGGACAACCCCAAGATTGATATGAAGCTTGTCGGTTACTGGCTGAGTGCGGACAAGGACAAGGACTACCGCTTCCACAGCGACGGCAGCGTTTCACGCCGTACGGGCGAAACTGTGACTGAGGGAATCTGGTCGGTAACAGGCAAGAACGTAATCACAATTCAGTATATGAAGGAAACGTTGAAGTCCGTTACACTCGACTATATCATCAACGGCAAAGAGCTGATGATTACCAATACAACCTATAAAAAGCAGTAAAACGGCAAATCACTGTCCGTTTTATGGGACAGCTTCTCCTTTATAATGTAATTAAAGACATTAAAAGGAGGAGCTAATATGCTTAATTTCTGTTTATTCACATTTGTATCCTACGCCCTTGCGGCAATTCTGAAAATGTTGTTCAGGGGACTGGGTCAGGGAAGATAGCGAGGTTAGTGTGCGGCACCTTTTTATCATCAATAAAAATGCGGGAAAGAACAAAAAGAACCTGCCCGTTCTCGAAAAAATCGAGAAGCAGCAGGGAGACAACGTCGTCATCAGATACACGGAAAAAGCTCAGGACGCTACGGATATAGCGCGTGAGTTTGTGTCAGAGAGCGACGAATTTGTCCGCGTTTACGCTTGCGGAGGCGACGGCACCGTCAATGAGGTTCTGAGCGGCATCTATGACCTCGATAACTGCGCTCTCGGCGTAATTCCCATCGGCAGCGGAAACGACTTTATCAGAAGTTTCGACGGGGAAAAGGAGGACTTTCGCGATATTGAGCGTATGATGAACGGCTCCGAGGTCGAGGTTGACCTCATCAAGGCGGGCGAGCGCGTCGGCGGAAACTCCGTGACAATCGGGTTTGACTGCGCTGTCGCGAAGAACGGCGCAAAGTTCAAGAAGCGCAGGCTCATTACCGCGAGCCTTGCGTATAAGCTGTCGATTTTCTACTGCCTTTTCAGCGGCAGAAAGCACAACTTTACCGTTAAGGTTGACGGTGAGGAGCTTACGCGTGAGGGTACATATCTTTTGTCGCTGTGCGCTAAGGGCAAGTACTACGGCGGCGGTATCAAGTGCGCGCCGAAAGCCGACAGCAGCGACGGCTATCTCGATTTTATGATTATTCCGACAATCGGTATTTTCAAGTTTATCGGGCTTCTGCCGAGCTTCATCAAGGGCGAACACCTTGACAATCCCAAGGCGGATTTCATAAGGTACAAGAAAGCCCGCGAGGTGGAATACATCTCCGATGAGGAAACGGAAATCGGCATAGACGGAGAAATCTTCAAGATAAAACAGGTGAAGATTTCGGTTCTGCCGAAAGCTCAGAGGGTTATTATCCCGCAAAAAATATGACAGAAAAAAAGACTGACTTTTTCAAGTCAGTCTTTTTAATTGGTTAGCGTTTTCTTCATAAAGCCTGTCGGAAATCGCCATATTTCTGATAATGTCCTTGACGGTGCGGTCAAGACCTGTGCCGTCGCGATAGTCAGCGGGGTAGATGTAGTCAACTCTGTCCTTTCTGAGGAGCTCCTTAACCTTTTCATCGAGAGCCTGATATACGGCAATCGACTTGCCGCCGTAGCTCTTCATCATCTTCATACACGGCACATCCGAGAGACCGTCGCCTATGTAAATCATATTGGTGAAGGGAATCCGCTTGCTGTCGTCGGGCATACTGCGGTTGAGGTCGTCGTCGTTGGAAACATCGAGCACACCCTTGTTTATGCGGTAGACAAACTGGGTTTTGTTGGTGTAGTTAACGGCAGTCTTAGGCCATACGGCAATGCCGTTCTCGTCGTAAAGATACTCGCACGCGAAGATGTTCTTGAACTCGCCGCTGATTTGAGTTCCGTCGATAATCTCCTTCATACCCGAGGAAATGACGTAGTGCTCAATCGTTACTCCGCAGCTCTCGCCGAACTCGTTGATACGCCTGAACCATTCCGAAACGCCGGGGAAGAACTCAATCTCCCTGCCGTTTTCCTCAAGGCGTTCGCGCTTGAGGGGAATGTTCTTTTCCTTTGAAATCTTGATAGCGGCGTACATATACGCAAGCACGCTGTCCATCTTTTCACGGCTCTGAACCTCGTTGGTGTAGTCCCAGAACTCCGAGACCTTGAGCCCGAGGCTCGGGATAAAACGGTAATTCTGCATATCCTTGGTGCAGAGCGTTTTATCAAAGTCGTACATTATAGCGATGATTGGCTTCATAATCAGTATTCCTTGATTTCAACTGTGTCGATTGTTACGTCCTCTAAGGGTTTGCTGGTTGTGCTGTCAACGTCTACAGCCGCGATTTTGTCTACAACGTCCATTCCGTCGATAACCTGAGCGAAAACGGTGTGACCCGCGTCAGAGGGGTTGTAAGCGCCGTCAAGCCAGATGTTGCCGCCGTTCTCCTCATAGAGCTTTACCATTTCGTCGGGAACAGCGTCAGTGTTGAGACAGCTTGTGCCGTAGTTATTGAGAACTGCAACAGAGCTCGGCTGGTCCTTGGTCGCCTTGAGCTGGGAGACAATGCTCTTCCAGTTGGACTTGTACTGCTCAATTGCCGAGGAGCTCTTGCTCTGATTAATGAAGAACTGGCTTCCGTTGGTGTCGCGACCGCTGTTAGCCATAGCTACGGAGCCGCGGATGTTGAGAAGCTTGTCACAGAACTCGTCCTCAAATGCCGAACCGTAAATGCTTGTTCCGCCAGTGCCGTTGTTGTTCTCGTAGTCGCCTGTCTGAATCATAAAGTCGTTCATAACTCTGTGGAAAAGGACGCCGTCATACTTGCCTGCCTTTGCGAGCTCAACAAAGTTGTTGACCGTGTTGGGAGCGTATTCGGGGAAGAAGCGGAGCGTGATGTCGCCCATAGAGGTCTTGATGACCGCGACGGTGTCGCCTTTTTCGGGCTTTTCAAGCTGGAAGCCGAAGTCCTTGTCGGCGTAGTTTACCTTGGGCTCGTTGAGCAGCGATGTGTCGTAGCCCGCTTTTTCGAGCTGGTCGATAGCAGGGCTCGAATCCTTTACCTCGCCTTTTTCGGCTGTAAGGGTGGCTTCCTGAGTTTCGGGCTCTGACTGAGATGTCGCTTCCGTAGCTGAGGAGCTGCCTTTTGTGTCGCTTCCGCAGGCTGTCAGTGAAGCAAGCATAATAACCGCGAAGATTATTGCTAAATATTTTTTCATTTTTTTACTTCCTTTCAGATGTAATGTACATCATACATTGTATTATAAAAGGTCTTAAAAAGCAAGTCGGTGTAATAAAAAATCTCTGTGCTTCATATTATTCTATGAAGAACGGAGGAAAAGAAATGTCGTTATTTTTACCCGAGGGGAACCTTATAAATACAGCGGAGAATATGTCATACATACAAAGTCCCGAAAAGCTTGCCGAAGCAATGCGAAAGGGGAAAATCCTCGAAGCACGGGCGCTGCTCTGCGACCGCTCGCATAATCTGCATTTGCGGCTGGGAGAAATGCGCGCAATTATTCCGAGGGAAGAGGGCGCTGTCGGAATCCGTGAGGGCAGTGTCAGGGATATCGCGGTGATTTCGCGCGTGAACCGTCCCGTTTGTTTTGTCGTAACGGACATCACAACCGACACGGACGGCAAGCCCTTGGCGGTTTTGTCCAGAGAAAAAGCGCAGAAAATCTGTATGGAGAACTATATTGATTTGCTCATCCCGGGCGATATCATCGGCGCGAAGGTCACGCGGCTCGAAAAGTTCGGAGTGTTCGCTGATATCGGCTGCGGAATCTCGGCGCTTATGCCGATTGACGCAATCTCCGTCTCGCGTATTGAGCACCCGAGCGAGAGATTCTCTGTCGGAATGGATATCAAAGCGGTGATAAAGTCCGTCGAGGGCGGACGAATCAGCCTCAGCCACAAGGAGCTTCTCGGCACCTGGGAGGAAAACGCACGGCAATTCTCGGCGGGAGAAACCGTCACGGGAATAATCAGAAGCGTGGAGAGCTACGGCGCTTTTGTCGAGCTTACGCCCAACCTTGCGGGACTTGCCGAGCCGAATCCGACGGTCGAAAAGGGTATGAAGGCGAGCGTGTTTATCAAGAGCATTATCCCCGAAAAAATGAAGGTAAAGCTCATCGTTATCGACACATTTCCGTATGTCGGCACGCCCGAGGCTCCGAGGTATTTCAACTCGGGAGACCATATCGACAGGTTTGTCTATTCTCCCTCGGGAAGCTTCAAGAAATCGGAAACATTATTCAATTAACCTAAACAAACGGCGTGAATCAATATCACGCCGTTTTTGCTGTGCAAATTGCATAAATGCGGCGGCTGATTTTTGGGTAGCTATACGGCTTATATTATGTTGTGAAATATGGTAAAAAGAAAGTGTGTAAGTTTCCGACCCCTCGGAAAACCAAGGAGGTAAAAAAATGAAGATATTCAGAAAATCATTGAGCCTGATTCTGGCTCTGTTAATGCTTTCGGCAGTTTTTGCCGTTATGCCGATTTCTGCTTCGGCGGAGGACACGGATTTTACGTACAAGGTAATACTCGAAAGAGCTGTTATCACAGGCTATAAGGGCACGGACACCGAGGTCGAGATTCCCTATGAAATTGACGATTACGAGGTGTTTGGTATTGATAAATACGCCTTTGCGAACAATACATCTATCACATCGGTCAATATCCACGACTTTGTCGAGACAATCGGCGAAGGCGCTTTCTCGGGCTGCACCAACCTCAGTGAGGTTCGTATGAGCAGCAACGTCGAGTATCTTGGCAAGGACGCATTTTTTAACACCGCAATTTACAACAGCGAATCCGCCTGGACTGACAATGTTCTCTATCTGGACAGCGTTCTCGTAAAGGCTCTGCCGAGCGTTTCGGGCAAGTATGAAATCGAATTCGGCACAATGACCGTCGGCTGCGAAGCTTTCAGAGACTGCGGTCAGCTCACAGAAGTCGTGCTTCCCGACACTCTCAAGTATATCAGCTCCGACGCTTTCCTCAACTGTAAGGGAGTCAAGGATGTCACCGTTCCCAACAGCGTTACCGAAATCGACAGCCACGCCTTCGGTTATTTCTTTGAGGACGACGCTTACATCAGAATCAACGATTTCTATATCTACTACGAGAAAGGCAGCGTTGCAGGCAGCTATGCCGACCAGAACGGCTTCTATTCGTCGGAGATTGCTGAGGTCAAGAGCGTTAATATCCAGTACAAAGACCCCGTGGTCGGTGAGGTGATGGACACAACAGCGGTCCTTTCCAGCAACCCGTCGGGAGCTCTCGATGTTTCAAAGGTTAATATTTCCCATTGGCTTATGACAAAAACGGGTTATCTTGAGGACGCCGCCGTTCCCGATTTCGGACGTTTCGGCGAGGAAATGTACTATATGCCTTATGTGCAGGAATTCTATAATATGGCGTTTTTAGACCATATTAAAAAGGGTTATAAAGCGTCTCCCGATTTGGCTGTCACTGTCAACGGAAGAAGAATCTATGCAGATAAGGATATGCTCGTTCTAACGGGAGTAACCGCCGATAAATTCAAGATTTCGGGTATCACGAACAAGACCTACACGGGCAAGCTTATTGTCCAGAAGCCGACCGTTACCTATAACGGCAAAAAGCTTAAGGAAGGCGTTGATTACCTTCTCGCATATAGTGACAACAAGAACGTCGGAACCTCGTCAATCACAATTATCGGTGAAGGGTTCTACGGCGGAATGGTTGATAAAACCTTCAAGATTACAAAGGCTAACCAGCCGATGACCGTCAAGGCAAATGTAAAGTCTGTCAAGGCGGCGAACGCTAAGAAAACAAAGCAGACAATTAAGGGCACAATCACCGTCAAGAAGGCTCAGGGTACCGTATCCTACAAGAAGGTCTCAAAGGGCTCCTCGAAGAATCTCACAATTTCCGCAAAGGGAGTTGTAACTCTCAAGAAGGGCAATTACAAGAAGGGCACGGTTCTTAAGCTCAACGTCAAGGTCACGGCAAAGGGCAATAAGAATTATAAGTCAGGGAACAAGACCGTGACGGTTAAGATAAAGGTTAAGTAATCCGCATACTAACCACTTAAATTTTTGGAGGAAAAACTATGAAAAGAACTGTCAGTTTAGTGTTGGCACTGCTTATGCTTATGGGCGTATTTACCGCTGTTCCTGTTTTTGCGCAGGATGTCGTTGAGGTCAGGGAGGTCTCTGTCAGCGGAGTTGTCACGCCCGTAAACGGAGCTCACCCCGATTATTCGGCAAAGCTCACTCTTGCCGAACCCGAGAAGTACGCTTTCGCGAAATACGGAATTAATTTTTCGGGCTACAACTGGATGGACGACAAAGGAGTCGTTCTCGATTCGAACGATACTTTTGTCGCGGGCAAGTCTTATCAGCTTGAGATAAAGCTTGAGCAGATAAAGGACGGCAATCTTGTTTTGAGCAAGTTTATTACTCCCGTATCGGTGCTGCTTGACGGAAAAACTCCGAACGGCGATGTTATGGGAAACGAAGAGAATATTTACATCTACAACAACTACGTTTGCGCAGCGGGTGATGCGGTAATTGATACAGTCGCCCTCACCGTAACCGCTCCTAAGGCAGGCGAGCACCCGATAGAAGACGCGGTCTGCGAACCCGAGTATTACATTGGCGGAGGAGTAGGCTGGTACAATGTTACCGATGGGTGTTTTATGAATTCCGACGACGTATTTGAAGCGGGTAAGGACTACACTGTCAGTGTATTTATAAAGACGTACGACGGTTATAAGTTCCGCGCCAACGGAAAAGATTCGCTGGTGAAAGCTTCCA
The DNA here is from genome assembly GCA_900315785.1 of uncultured Eubacteriales bacterium. Lineage (GTDB taxonomy): Bacteria > Bacillota > Clostridia > Oscillospirales > Acutalibacteraceae > Ruminococcoides. The sequence goes on along the minus strand of ONAL01000023.1, from coordinate 4,194 downwards.
TAAACGGACACAGCGCAAGTGCATATAATATTTACAGTTACTCTCCCGAGACATATATTCATATTGCATACACGTTCAATGCTGACGGCTCGGACTACGTTAACCCTCAGCAGACTTATACGATAATTGAAAAAGTCGACATCACAGGTGTTGCAGAGCCGAAGGTCGGCGAGAAGGCTGTGTTCAGCGCAAATACGTCCGATAAGGGCTACAGCATAGACTTTGTTGATTGGCGATATGACGAAAGCTCAATGACTCAGTACAGCACATTCGCCGCGGGAAAGACATACTACGCTTACGTTCACATCCTCGCAAAAGACGGTTATCGGTTCAAGGTAGACGCTCAGGAGAAATGCGATGTGAACGGAACCGTTAACGGCGAGAGCGCCTCTGTTGATCAGTACGTAGTAGACGATAACCCGAAAAAGAAGCTTGTTGTAATAAAAAGCTTTACCTTGTCAGCGTCCGCCGATCCCCAGCACGTTCACGAGTGGGGCGATTGGACGGTTACCAAAAAAGCTACCCTATCCGAGGACGGCGAGGAAACACGCGAGTGCCTTGGTAATCCTTCCCACACCGAGACAAGACCGATTGCTATGGTGAGCGAGGTGAATGTTCCGAAGTGGAAGGTAACCTACACAGGCAAGGCAATTAAGCCTGCCGTTGAGGTAAAAGACTCAAAGGGCAATAAGCTCACAAACGGCACCGATTACAAGTTAGCTTACCCCAAGAATCCGACCAACGTCGGAGAGTACGTGATAGACGTGCAGTTTATCGGCAAGTACGAGGGACTTGAGTCGACGGGATATATCATCGCCGTCGCAAATAATCCGATGACCGTCAAGGCGAACGTCAAGTCTGTCAAGGCGGCAAACGCCAAGAAGGCAAAGCAGACAATTAAGGGCACAATCACCGTCAAAAAGGCTCAGGGCACCATATCCTACAAGAAAGTCTCCAAGGGCTCCTCGAAGTATCTCACAATTTCCTCAAAGGGAGTTGTAACTCTCAAGAAGGGCAATTACAAGAAGGGCACAGTTCTCAAGCTCAACGTAAAGGTCACGGCAAAGGGCGGCAAGAACTACAAGTCGGGCTCCAAGACTGTTACGGTTAAGATTAAGGTTAAATAAATTCGGAGGTGGCAGAATGAATTCGGATCTTTCAACAATGCTGAATAAGGTGTATGATTTATGCGACGAACAGGACGCGATGGGACTCGGTATGTCGGGTGTCAAAACAAGAGATTTACAGCAGGTGGAGTTTATTTCCTGCGCGTTGTATTTCGCTAAGGCTGACGGCGAAATCTCCGACGAGGATGAAAGCTTCTTCCAAAAGTATCTGAACCCGAATATGACCAAAGAGATGATTTCAAATGTTTATGAAATGATTATCAACGACCCTCTTGCGAAGAGCAGAGGCGACTACGCGGACAACGTTCCTCCGAGCATTCTCACTCAGGTTGAGAAGGACAACAAGGTCTATGCATCATCAAACGATGACACCAAATCCGTAGCCGCAGCGGTTGCCGCAGTGTTTAACCTCATCGGCAAGGAGCTGGTGAAGGACGCGGACGATGATGTCAAGAGCAAGTTCGAGGCGTATATAACTCGTATTGTAGATTACATCCACGAAAACTTAGCATATGACTATCGCCTCGATCTTGAATAATCAGGTCAACAGAAATGCCCTGTCGGGAGATTAAACTCCTGACAGGGCTGTTTTGTTGATGGTCACACAGGACCATTTTCTTTTTCCGCCTTTCGAGTCCGCAGTGGTAACTATTTTGGGGACTGCTTACGTTTTGTTAACGCGAGAACACCTGCCTCGCTTGTTATGTCGGTTCACAGCTAAAAAGCGGACTAAATCCAACGGCGGGAAAATGGTCACGCAGGACCATTTTCTTTTTCCGCCTTTCGAGTCCGCAGTCCCAATCTAACCGCAAAAAGAAAAGACACCGAATCGGTGCCTTTCTTTTTGTGGTGGGGACTGCTGGACTCGAACCAGTGACCTCTTGCATGTCAAGCAAACGCTCTAACCAGCTGAGCTAAGCCCCCTATTGCGAATGTCATTATAGCACATGCCGCCGTTCTTGTCAATCGTATTATCACAACATACTTGCATTACTATTTGGAATATGTTTAAATATATGTAGAGGAGTGATTTGTATGGAAAATTTCAGCCTGATGTTCCCTCAGGGTAAGAGCCGCGAGTTGTGCACCCTCACACCCGAGGCGGAAAACGACCTGTCAATTGAGTTTATCCTCGACGCGCTCAGCGAGGACGAATACGAGAAAAACCTTATGCGCAAGATTATGGTGACAGTCACCGATGACGAGGAAATTATACGCTATCGCTGCGACGTGTTTGAGGACTTTCTGCGCTTTCCGAAGCTCAGAGAGGAGATGAGCGAGCTGCTCAAAAAGCTCGCCGACCTGCGTGAAATCGAGCGTTTTCAGAAAGACCAGGAAGCGTCGTCTCTCTGGATGCTCATCAACCGACTGCGCGAAATCGATGAGTACGTCGGCTGCATAACGCGTATCAAGGAAATCCTCGAGGGGCTCAATATTCACTCCGAGGGTATGCTTTCGCTCAAGAAGATTGTGACGGATATCTACTCCGCAAGCGGTTTTCCCGAGCTGAAAAAGGATATAGACGAGACCTTTGAGAAGGCTCGAAAGCTCAAGAGCATTACAATTGGCGTCAACCTCGACAATCTGCTCCGCCCCAAGAACGCGGGCGTTGTGTCGCTCAACGACAAGGAGTTCACAAGCTCGGGACTGATGAAGCATTTTCTCAGGTTTACCGACAACAAGGACGACCTTCATCACGGCACAGATGTTGAGGAGCTCAGAAAATTCCACCCCGCAAATCCCTCGACCTCAAAGGTCGCGTTCGGAACGGCTCAGGTCGCCGTGAACCACAGCGTTCATATCGAAACAAACGACCTCACAGGCGCAGACCCGCTCTCCGACGCGCTCAAAAAGTCGGTTACCGATATCCTCAAGCGCACCGTCAAGGACATCAAATCAACTTTGAAAAAGTACATCAACATCAGCGGCTACGCGCTGATTAACCTTACTCCCGAGATTATTTTCTATATCCGCTGGGCAGAGCTGACGGATAAGATAATCGCTAAGAAAATGCCGATGTGCAAGGCGGAAATCGTCAGCGCCGACAAGCGCGAATGTTCTTTTAAGGAAATATATAATCTTAAACTCGCAATCAAAAACGTCCTCGGTGACAACATCGACATCGTCACAAACGAAATGGAATTTGACGATGACAAGCGGATTTTTATCCTCACAGGACCGAACCGAGGCGGCAAGACTATTTTTACTCAGGCGGTAGGACTCGCAATGCTTATGGCGCAGTGGGGCGTGTATGTTCCCGCGTCAAAGGCGGTTCTCAGCCCTTGCGACAACATTTACACACACTTTCCCGCAGACGAGAACAACACCGTTGACCTCGGACGTCTCGGCGAGGAGAGCAAGCGCCTTTCGGAAATCTTTGACGTCGCAACACAAAGGAGCCTGCTCCTGCTCAATGAAAGTCTCGCGACCACCAATGTCGCTGAGGGACTTTTCATAGCCAAGGATGTGGTAAAGGCGATGATTTACCTCGGCACAAGGGCGATTTTCAACACACATATGCACGAGCTGGCGCGCTGTCTTGACGACCTCAACGCCGAGGTCACGTGCAACAGCAGAGCTGTCAGTATGATTACGGGTGTTCACGACGGCAGACGGAGCTTTAAAATAAGCATAGCTCCGCCGCAGGGCGTAAGCTATGCCAAGGATATCGCCGTTAAGTACGGCGTAACTTATGATATTATCAAGAATCATATCGACACAAAATCAAAGGAGAAGTCGGACTGACTTCTCCTCTTTTCATACCATATTATCACCATTTAGAGGTGAGCTCGAGCTCAATGTCGAAGAACGCGTGCGAAATCATATTCGGGAGCAGTCTGTCGTTCGGGACAACATACTCTTTCCCGTCGCTGAGTGTGAAGGTCAGCGACTTTTTTTCGGGCGGAATATAGCTGCTCTGCGGAAGCTTGTCCCAAATCAGCATTGAGCAGTTGCCCGCGATTCTTCTGAATTTCTCGATGAGCTCGGCGGAAAGCGTTTTTTCGTCGTTGAAAACCGTCGGGTCCTCGTATCTGCATTCTCTTGTGTAATGACATGTGCCGTCGCC
>ONAL01000025.1 GCA_900315785.1 uncultured Eubacteriales bacterium | reverse complement strand
AACCGCAGGCAGTTTGGATTACTTGCCGCAAATTTTGCGGTATCAACGGCATTGTACCTTGTTTCAAGTTTCCTGATTTATCATTACTGTGAGCTTACTGAGAGTGTTGTACTTTTGATAGGCTATGAGTTCACATGGATACTTGTTCCGATTTGGATTTTTGTGATAGTTTTTTGCTTCGCGCTTAAGAACTCTTTTGTAATTGATGATGAATAATTGAGCTTTTCAGAGGCGCGGGCTTTGCGGGACTTCTTAAGAGGTATTTCGGTTAAGCCAAAAGCCGCATAATAACTGAATTTTTGAGCAGAGCGATTTATTCGCTCTGCTTTTTTGTCATAGGAAATTCATAACCGCATATGCTCAAATATGGACATATTTATGATTTTTTCTTCGTTCGGCGGGCTGGCGTTCTTTCTTTTCGGAATGATTGTGATGTCAGAGCGGCTCGGAAAGCTTGCGGGCGGCAAGCTGGAAAAATTGCTGAGCAGGCTGACGTCGAGCGTACCGAGGAGCATAATTCTCGGAGCGGGCATAACCGCAGTTACGCAGTCATCGTCGGCTGTCACGGTAATGGTTGTCGGACTGGTCAGCTCGGGAGTTATGACGCTTGAGAGAGCCTTCGGTGTGATAATCGGGTCAAACATCGGAACGACCGTTACCTCGTGGATTCTCAGCCTGTCGGGACTTGAGGGAGAAAGCTTCATTATCAGATTATTAAAACCTGAAAGCTTCGCACCCTTAGCCGCATTTATCGGGATACTGCTGAACATTTTCGGCAAAGCCGAAAAGCTGAAGGATACAGGGCTGATTATGCTCGGTTTCTCGCTTTTGATGTACGGAATGGACCTTATGAAAAGCGCCCTCTCTCCCCTCGCTCAGACAAATATTCTGAGCGTTTCTCTGAACAGTCCGCTGTTGAGCCTGGTTTGCGGAGCTGTATTCACAGCGATAATACAATCTTCTTCGGCTTCGGTCGGGATTTTACAGGCGCTTGCAATGACGGGAACAATCACACTGTGCGACGCAGTTCCGATTATTGCGGGGCTGAATATCGGCACCTGTGCAACTGCTTTGCCCGCGTGTCTCGGCTCAAGCATCGAAGCAAAACGCACAGCAGCTCTGCACATTCTCTTTAACCTAATCGGAGCCGCGGTCTGTCTTGTGCTGTTTTTCACCTGTAAGAGTGTATTCTCAATCGAAAACTTTCCGATAAACCCGACGGGAATTGCTGTTATTCACACGCTTTTCAACGTGGTCACGACATCGTTTATTCTGCCTTTCAGAGGTCTTATTCTCAGGCTTTCAGAAATCATTATACCGAAAAGAACGGAGCTGTCACACTGAACAGCTCCGTTATATTATATCTTTTCCATTTTGCAGAAGTTTGCCATAAGAGTTTTGGTGCCCTTTGTTTCAAAGGCGATTTCGAGCATTGTGTCGTTGCCCATTTTCTGAGCCTTGACTATCATACCCTTTCCGAAAACCTTATGCAGAACATTGTCGCCGACCTTGAAGTCATTGTTGTTCTTCTGAATCGGCTTATTGAACGCCTGAGAAATATTCGGGTTATAGTTATATGACGGCGTTTTTCCGACGCTCACGCCCGTACCGCCCGAGGATTTTGATACACCCGAGCCGAAACCGAAACTTGAAAACAGCTTCTTCTCGCCTGTTTTCTTGCAAAGCTCGTCGGGAATTTCGCCTACAAAACGCGACTCCGCGTTATGAGTTGTGGAACCGAAGAGCATACGGCTGCGGGTTTTTGTCAGGTAGAGCTTTTCCTTGGCTCTGGTAATACCTACATACGCAAGTCTACGTTCCTCGTTGAGCTCGTCGGGATTCGAGAAAATCGCGACACCGGGGAAAACACCCTCTTCCATTCCCGCTATGAAAACTACAGGGAACTCGAGTCCCTTTGCGCTGTGAAGCGTCATCATAACGGTAGTGTCGCTGTCCGCGTCGTAGTTATCAATATCGGTCATCAGTGAGATTTCCTCAAGGAAGGCTGAAAGCGTGGCTTCGTCGCCGTACTCTTCCTCAAACTTGACGATATTTGTCTTGAGCTCTTCGATGTTCTCAATACGAACATCGGCGTTTTCCTTCTCATTCTTGAGATAATTCTTGTACTCGGTATGTTCAAGGATAAGCTCGTATAATTCCGCTAAAGAATAATCGCCGCTGTTTTCCGCTTCAATCAGACCATCGATTAAATCAAGGAAGGGCTTGAACTTTGCAACAGCACGACTAAGCTCGGGATAATCCGCCGCGTGTCTGATTATCTGATAAACGCTGGTGTTTTTCGTAACGGCGAGTTCTCCTGCTCTGTCCATCGTGGTCTTGCCGATACCGCGCTTGGGTACGTTGATAATTCGGTTGAGACGAACATTGTCGTCAGGGTTATCAATTACGCGCAGATACGCGGTCATATCCTTGATTTCCTCGCGGTCATAGAAACGGTGACCGCCGATAATGCGGTGCGGAATGCTGGAGCGCGAGAACACCTGCTCGAGCGTATTTGACTGAGCGTTCATACGATAGAGCACGGCAAAGTCGCTGAATTTACGACCCTGAGCAACTCCCTCGAGAATTTTGTCGGCGATATACATAGCCTCGTCGCGTTCGGAGTCTGCGGTGTGTACGACAATTTTTTCGCCCTTTTCGTTCTCTGTCCAGAGAGTTTTGCCCTTTCGCGCAGTGTTGTTGTTGATAACCTCATTTGCGGCGTTCAGAATAGTTTTTGTGCTTCGGTAATTCTGCTCAAGGCGGATTACCTTTGCGTTCTGAAAGCTCGATTCAAAGGAGAGAATGTTCTCGATTGTCGCGCCTCTGAATTTATAGATACTCTGGTCGTCGTCGCCGACTACACAGATGTTCTTTGACTTCTCGGCGAGCATTGCGACAAACTTATACTGAACCTTGTTTGTATCCTGATACTCGTCGACCATAATATACTTGAAAAGGCGCTGATAATACTCGAGCACGTCGGGATTTTCCTCAAACAGCTTGACCGTATTGCAGAGCATATCGTCGAAATCCATAGCGTCCGAGTTCTGAAGCTCTGTCTGGTAGATTTTGTAGACCTTGGCTATGCGCTGTTTTCTGAAATCGTCGCCAGCCTGACTGAGCATATCATCAGGCGTGAGCATTTTGTCCTTCGCCTTTGAAATCTCGGTAAGAATGGAACGGGCAGGCAAATGCTTCTCGTCATAATTGAGCTGAGCCATTGCCTTTTTGATAAGGCTCTTCTGGTCGGCTGAATCATAGACCGTGAAATGACTTGTATAGCCGATTCTGTCGCCGTAACGTCTGAGAATACGAGCACAGGTCGAGTGGAACGTCGCCGCCCAAATCTGGTCTCCTCCGTCAGGAACCGCGTTGCAGATTCGCTCCTTGAGCTCTCCCGCCGCCTTATTAGTAAAGGTGATAGCCAGAATCTGCCAAGGCTGACAAAGACCGCTCTGCAATATGTAGGCAATTCGGTTTACAAGCACTGTGGTTTTGCCCGAGCCTGCTCCCGCAAGTATAAGCAAAGGTCCCTCGGTACAGAAAACCGCCTGCTGCTGCATATTATTCATATGTCTGAAATTATCTTTGATATCCATTTTCTTACCTGCTTTTCATACAAACAAAACAATGGGACTGTCGTTGAAGGCAGTCCCTGTTATTTCTATAAAAGAATATTAGCCGAGCTTGTCCTCGATGAGAGACTTGATGTCGTCATAGTTCTCCGCAAGTACGAGAACTGCGTATTCGTCGCCGACCTCTGTAACGCCGCAAGCCTTAGCCATCTTGAGTCTGTCAGCGTCGTATGAAGCGTACTGGCTGAGAAGTGAGTTGTAACGGATTGTGAGCTTGCTTTCGATATCAGCTCTTGCGTCGCTGTCCTTGCCCTTGATGATGACAATCTCGAGCGCGTCCTTAGAGTTGATTTCGCCTGCGAAATCAACAACCTTGCTCTCGTCAATGCTGTAGTAACGCTTGAGGTCTGACTTGTCCTTAATTTCTGTGAACTTGCCGACAGCGTCGGGATACTGCTTGTTAATCTCTGCGAGAACCGAAGCAGCTGTTACAGACTTGTCGGAGCTCTCCTTCTTGTCAGAGCCGCAGCCTGCGAAAACAGCAATCATCATAATAGCCGCAAGTGATAATGCAATTATTCTTTTCATAATTTACCTCCAAAATTCAAACATTACACTTATTATAGATACAAAGAAATGAAATGTCAATTACCGATTTTGATAATCGGAAAATCCAACAATTTTATGAACGCCCGGGCGTTAAATCTGCTCTAATTTAACTACCATATAGTTTCCGATTTTTCTGATTGAGCCGTAATACGGATATACGGGCATTTTCCTAAAGGTCGGCTTGCGCGAAATTATGCGCTGTTCCTTTCGGGAAGCGAACTCGACGTCAAGTCCGATGTAAAGCTTGAAGAACTCGCCCTTGGAGTACATACCGGGGTACGCGCCGCGTATTCCCTTCATTTCGTCAATGTTTTTGAATTCAGAGAAGTCGTAAAGGTTTTCGTTCTCCTTGCCGACAACAGCCACCTTCATTCCCTTTTTAAAATCGGGATTGTTCTCTATCTGGGAAGCGAGCGAGGTGTAAAAGCTGAACGTATTCTGATAAGCAAGATTCATTCTCAGATACGCCTCGTTAGCGTAATATACGTTGATGAGCACGATTCCGGTCATAGCTACGGCGAGGATATCCTTGAGAATATTTTTGCCAAAATAATTCTCAGGAAGAATATTCTCGGCAAGTACAGCCGCCAGCACATAAAGCGTGACAAAGCCGTAAACGACGAGCGTATGCACGCCCTTGGGCTCGGTGATAAGGTACATTCCGTTAATTGCAGGCGGAAAGAAGAACGCTATAAGCACGAAGAAAAGCTTCTTGTAAACGGCGTTCTTTCTGACCAGGAACATAACGCCTTCAACAGCGATTACAAGCAGCAGAATGATATTAAGAATTCTGCAAAGATTTCCGTTTATCAAACCGTTCTGGCTGTCAAAAATTTCACGCTTGAACATCGAGTACAGACGCAGAAAACGCTTGAAAAGAGGCTCGTTCATTACAGCAAAATTGTTCTGAGCATACCTGCCGAAGCCCTCACCAGTAACGGCAAAGATAATAAAAGTTACTCCGAGGTATACGCCAAGCGTGATAATCAAAAACACGAGGCACCTCAGGCAATTGAGGATGAACGACTTTGGGGTTATTTCACCCGAAACAAGCTCCTTTACAAGATAGACGAGCAAAAGTCCCGCGGCAACGGAAATAAAGCCCTGATATACGCTGAGCGTAAAACCGAGCAACGCAACCGCGATTATATAGTTGAACACCCCTCGTTTTGAAACAAAGTAAGCCGCAAGGACGGCGAGCAGAAATGCCAGCGCATAGACATATGTAAAGAACATATAAGAAAACGCGGTCGCAAGCGACGGAAATGAAACAATCAGAGCCGCGAGCGTAGCCTGAATAACCTTGCTTTTGATGTCAAACATCTTTACAATCACACAGACAGCGAGCGATATGAATACCACGGCAAAAATGCCGTAAATCCAAGGCATTGAAAAATCGGGGAAAATCATCGACAAAATGCTAAGTCCCCATCTTCCCGACTCAAGACCTATGCCCTTGTTAAACATCATAAACGCGTCGTCGTGGTTCGGAAGCTTATTTGTAAAAATAAATATGTACGACAGTAAACCCGCAATCAGCGAGGCTGTTATCGGTGTTTTGAAGTCTGCAAGAAATGTTTTTACGCTTTCCAGCCGTTTCTCTAAAAATGTCGCCTTTGTCATAGGACACCTCTTTTGTCTTACGGTAATATAACAAAAGGTATCCGCTAAAAGGATACCTTCTTCCGGTCGAGGTGACATACGCCGTACAGTCAGATAAGCTCTAATTCGCTTGTTGCCATTGTGTAAAGCTAAAAGAATCATCTACGCGGCGGCTTAAAAACGCTCCACAGGAGCGTTTTTACCTTCGATTTTCGCTGACGCTTAAATCTCGGCACAGCCTGTTCAAATCCTGTCACATCGACTTTGCTTGGTAATATTTTTAATGGAGTACCTTTACGGTACTCCATTAAACTATGGTCGAGGTGACAGGATTTGAACCTGCGACCTCTGCGTCCCGAACGCAGCGCTCTACCAAACTGAGCCACACCTCGATATTCAACGAGAGCTATTATAACATAAATTCCCGTATGTTTCAAGTCTCAAATTAAAAATAATTATTTTTATCAAAAAGACTTGACTTTTTCAGATTTTGAGATATAATAATATAGTGCTCAGTGAGAGCGCAAGATATTGAGGAATAGTGTAACGGTAGCACGACAGACTCTGACTCTGTTTGTTGGGGTTCGAATCCCTATTCCTCAGCCAATTAAAACGACCCAAATGGGTCGTTTTTCTTTATTTTATAGGAATAGGGATTCGAAGCCGAGGGTTTAGAAAACTATTCAAGCAAAAAAGCTGACCGCGAGGTCAGCTTTTGTTTATTTAATCTTTCTTGCTTCGATATAGAAACGCTTATCCTCGGCATGACCCATCGAGAAGGTCTTTCTCGGGAGCGAGCCGTCAGCTCTTATCGCCGGGAAAAGCTCCGCCTTTGACATACCGTCAAAGATAAATCCGAGCGTTCCCTTGGTCTTGCTGAGGTTTGCCACGACGTCAGCGCCGTGGATATAGTCCACAGTCATCTTGGGATGGGTCTCGGCGTAGATATCGATAAAGTGCTGAAGCGTACCGATAGGAAGCTTCGCCGTGCTTCTTACGTTAATGCTTCCCGCAGCACCCTGAGCGATAAAGTTGAAGCGCTGGAAGCCGCCCTCACCGTTCTCCTCGGTGTATTCTTCAAAGCTGCGGATAAAATCGAGCGGGTCGATATTAAACAGCACGCGGTAAATCGGTTCAAACTGGATACTTTCATCGTGAATGTTTACAACTTCCACAAGAGCGTAACGGCTGAGCGGGTTCTTATTGAGGTTATAGCACTCCTTGGCTGTTGCAAGCGAATGGTTGCCGTCGCCGACAGCGAAGAGCATCTTGTCTCCCCTGCCCTCTAAGAGCCTGTCAAGCGCGTCCTGAACATCCTTGATTGTCTTTTCATCAAGGAACCAGCCCTTGATACCGCCGCCGCGCTTCATCAGTTCAAAGCTGTACGCCTCGGTATAATCATACTTTTTGTTCTTTAAGGGCTCGATAACGCTTCTGTCAGGGTCGTCGATAAGCAGAAGAATGTGGGGCATTTCGAGCGAAGCATTCTTGCGGATTTCAATTCTCGGAGGAAGCCTGTCCACAACGGTAGCCTCGGTAGCGCGGATAAGCGCGTGGCTGTCGCGTGAATAGTCATATTCCTCGAGGTCAACAAGACCGACAATTCCCTTTCGGATTGTGCCGTGGGCGCGTCTTTCGACATAAATCATAGAGTTCTTGTGCTCCTCAAAAACACCGTCCTCTATGTACTGCTCCATAGTTTTGTTGATTTTCTCGATACGTCTGGAGTTATCCTTCTTAAGAAAAACCTCGGGAAGAATGATGTTGAGAGCCGACGGCGAATCGCCGACAATACGCTCAACGTCGTCCCAGTATTCGGGCTCCGATGTGTACTGGTCGCAGGCTACGACCGCCCATTTCTCGAAGTCTTCCTTGGGAAGAAGAATGTCTGCAGGAAAAAAGTGACTCATAAATATACCCCTTTTATTTCTAAAATAGAATTATTTCTTGAGAATTCTAACGTCCTTACCGTAGAACTCGAGGCGTTTTGCCTGACCGATAATTCTCGATACAAAACGGTCTGTATACAAATCCCTGAGCTCTCTGAGCTCGAGGTTGGTGCTGATGATAACGGGCTTGCCCGAAAGCAGCCGCGAGTTGAAGAGATTGTAGAGCGCGGTGTTCGAGAACTGTGAGTTAAACTCGGTGCCGAGGTCGTCGACAATCAGAAGGTCGCACTCAAGCAAAAGCTCCTCGGTGCTAACCTCGGGTCTGTTCTTGGAGAAATGCTCCTTTTCAAGCACGGAACAAATCCTCGGAGCCGTGACATAAATTACGCCGTAGCCCTTTTGGATAACCTCGTTCGCGATTGCCAGGCTGAGGTGGGTTTTTCCGAGGCCCGTCAGACCTCTCATAAAGATACTCGGAGAATCTGTCGTGAAGGTGTCGGCGTAGCGCTTGCAGAAGCGCAGAATCGCGCTCATCTGGTCGTATGCCGAACGAGGAAAGCCCTCGTCGATGTCCATAGCGTAATACTTCAAATCGAAGTCCTCAAAGGTTGAGAGCGTAAGCGGAGAGTTGCGGTTAAGCTCCTCTCTTGCCGCGTCAACCATAGCCTTTTTGAGGCAATCGCACATCAGCGTGCGATTTTCATATTCATAAAAGCCCTTGTCGGAGCATTTTTGACAGTGATATTTCGGTCTGAAATCGTCGCGTGTGTAGCCGTGAAGGTTCAGAAGCTCTTCCTGCTCACGCTGGAGCCTGAGGCTCAGCGTTTTTAGATTCTCGAGCTTTTCCTTGACGTCGCCGCCCTTGACGATTGTACGCGCAGCGTTAATTCCGCAGGAAGCGATTTTTCTCTCGTACTCCTCTGCCTCGGGAACGGTACTGAAAATATGCTGTTTGAGCTTGTCCGCCTTATACTCGGCGTCGAGCCTGCGTTCGCTGAGCGTCTGAGCCGCTTTGCGTTTGATTTCTCTACTGTAACCCATACAAACCTCTTAATCAATTTTTTCGAGCTCGTCGATATCGAACGAGGATTTCTTTGCGGTGGTCTTTTTCTTTTTGGTATCTGTTTTTTCGATATCCTCAAGTGTAAAAATCTGAGACTTGAACCACTTTGAGAGGATACCGTTTATGTAGCCGAGCTTCATCTCGCCCTTTGTATCGACGCATATTTCGTATGCCCTGCGGAGCATATCGTCGCTGAACTTCCACTCGCCTGTCCACCTGTCGGCAAACTCGAGCTGCTTTACAGTCGGCGAGCCTATATTCTTGAGACCGAATACAGAGCTGACTCTGCTCCAGTTCTTGCTGGACTGATGTGAAAGCATAATGCGGTTGTCGGCAGCTTCGACTGTATATATTCCGTCGTCAGCCCACCTGACGCCAACGGTCTCAATCGTGCGCATATTCGCCTTACCTATACTTACACAATAGTTTACAAGCATAACGATAACCTCGGCGGGAAGTCCGCAGGTATCATAAAGCATTACGAGGGTAGCGATGTTGCCGCTCGAAAGCGGATTGCCGAGAGCAAGCTCAACCTCTGCGAGAACGTGCGACAGAGTTTCGTCGGAAGCTACACGCTGAGCAGCGGAAACGATATCGGGCTTCTGCGGACGTGAAATTACAGAACGCTTCTTCGGCTTTTCAGTCTCGGGCTCAGAAGCTTTGGGAGCCTTGGGAACAGCCGCCGCGGCGTTTTCGGACGGAGTAAGCTCTCCCTCACGCTCGCTGAGAATTCCGCGCTGAACCCAGAACGACACGCAGTCCGCGACATCGTCGGGGTGGATACGCAGAGTATCGCCTATTTCATTATATGAAAAATCCTTATCGCTGTGACGCAGGAGAAAAAGCAAAACCTTGAGCTGATTTTGCGAGGCGATTTTCAAGTGCCCGTCAACAACCGACGACGGCACGGCAAAAACCGACCCCCACTCTCCTAAATTAATTCTTACAGACATATCAAAAGTCCCTTTGTTCGGAAAATAAACATATATATGTGTAGTATAACACAAAACAGCAAAAAAGGCTACACAATTCGGCAAATTTTTTTATGTTGCCTCAAAAGCGTTTTGTTTTGAAAACAACAAGACCCCGGAGTTCGCTCAACTCCGAGGTCAGATTCTATACCCTGAATTCAAATAATCACACCTGCTCCAAGGCTTCTTCGAGTGCAAAAGCGAGCTGGTCGGGGCACGAGGTTCCTCTGCCGCCGCAGTCAATGCCCTTGAGCTTTTTGATTGCGTCCTCGGCTTTCATTCCGATAACGAGCGATGCGATACCCTGAGTGTTACCCGAACAGCCGCCAACAAATCTGCAGTTGCGAATCACGCCGTCGTCGTCAAGCTCAAAGTTAATCTGGCGCGAACACACGCCGTAGGGTCTGTATGTGTATGTCATAATAACCTCCTGAATTACTTGTTAGAGTATATTATAAACGAAGAACAAATAGAAGTCAATCGTCAGAGCCTATACAGTCAAAAAGGCTTCCCGAAGGAAGCCTTTTCTTACCAGTACCTTACAGGTACGTCAGATTTTCTTGAACCTCTTGCGCGTGTTCCGCTGTAGGAATTGTTGCGCTTGTTGAGGATAAACATTACGCCGCTTACCGCAGCCGCTACTCCGAGAAGAACGAGCATCCATACGAGGAAGTTCGAGTTCTTTGCCTCAGCCTTAACTGTGACAGTATTGTCGTCGTTTACAGCCGAGAGAGCGTTCTTTGTAACACGGTTTGCCTTGCGGACTACCTTCTGAGCAACCTCGATGTTGTCGCCTGCGATTTCTGTAATCGAGGAAGCAACTGTCTCAGTTGAAGGTGTGTAGTCGTAAGTTTCTTCCGTGAGAGCCTCATCAGTTGTCTCAGTATCTTCCTCTTCTGTCTCGAAGGGAGTTGCCTCACCCGAGAAGAGAAGGTTGTAGGTTTCCTCATCGACAATACCTGTCGCCTCTAAACCGTTTAAGAACTGGAAGTTGATAACTGCCTGCTGAGTGATTTCACCAAAGAAGCCTGTTACGTCCTCGCTGTAATATCCGAGGTCAGCGAGCTGCTGCTGGATAGAAACAACGTTTTCATTCTCGTCGCCGATACGGTATGTACCGTCGTCCTCACGCTCTTCTTTTTCTTCCTTTTCAGGCTTGTCCTCGGACTTAACAGCCGTGGGAGCCGATTCGGAATAAAGAAGCTTTCTTTCGTCCTTGCCTGCAAGACCGTCGGGATTAAGTCCCGCAGCCTCCTGGAACGCCTTGTAAGCGCTCTCTGTAGCTTCGCCGAAGTAACCTGTTACAGGACCGTCATAGAAGCCGAGGTCAGCAAGTCTCTGCTGGAGCTTTGTAACGAGGTCACCGCTTGAACCGACCTTAAGAACTGTGGACTTCTTGGGAGTCTCAGAAACCTCGCCGGAATCGGAGTTATCGTCGTTACTGCTGTCATTATCGGATGATGAACTTGAAGAGCTGTTATCAGAGGAATTGTCCCTCTTGGGAGCCGAACCGCTTGAGTTGGCTACAGCGCTCATATCCTCGGGAGTTTTGTCGGAAGCACCGCTTGAATCAAAGTTATATGTAACTCCGCCGATTTCACGGCTTGTGCTTACGACATACTCGCCGTTTTCATAATAATAATAGTTGCCGTTGAATTTTTCCCAGCCGTTTGTGATATAGGTACAAGCGGCAACCTTGAACCACTCTACCCACGATTTATTGTAAACCGATTCGTAGCAAACGCCTGAGCTCTCGTTTCGAGCGTCAACCGCCATTCCGTCGCCAATGTATACGCCGAAGTGTCCGGGCTGGTGAAGTCCGAGTCCGTGAACCCTCGGGATACCCGAGCTTACGGAGCCGATTTCGGGAGTGACGTACTCGAGGTTACATCTTTCGCCGCCGCAGTAGGAATAAATAAGTCCTGAGCAATCGACCGCTCCGGGTGTCGCGCCACCGTAAACGTAGCTCCAATGGCTATAGTAAGCGTTGAGCGCCCATTCGGCTAATCCTGCGCCCGTACCGCTCGCCTGCGACGAGAACGAGCCCGCAACGAGAATTGAAGCCAAAATTACTATCGCCATTGCGACAGAAATAATCTTCTTGAAATGTTTCTTCATAAATTAGACCTCCAAAACCGCCTTGGATTATTGCAATAATTGCGCGGTTTGTAACAAATCTGTAACAATTATAACAAACTTTCTTCAAAAATGCAACCTTTTTGCCCTTATATTGTAAAGAATGTGTAATATTTATAAAATAATCCCATATATAGGGTATGTTTTGGAAAGAGTAACTAGAGATTAGCAGCGAAGATTTAGCATACTAAATCGCGGTTGACAAATTTTTAACAGACAAAAACAAAAGCCTCAGAACCAGAAGCTCTGAGGCGTAATCTCTTGAAATATTAAATTGCAATAAATCTGTATTCGTAAATCTTTGCGTATTTTTCGGCTGCTGACCCCTTCTTCCCTCTCATTGTGAAATTCTTTGAGGTACTGATAATCGAGTTGATGCCGAGCTCGTTAACGCTTGCAGGCACCGTCAGGCTCCTGTACTCAAACAGATACACACCGAAGTCCTCAATCTTCTGAAGCTTTGACGGAAGCCTGAGCGCTGTTGCGTTCTTAATGTTGAACAGCGAGTAGGTTCCGATAACCCTTGTCGAGGATGAAACCTTGATTGTCTTTGACTGTATTGCTCGCGGACAGAACAGAAGCTTTGACTTGCTTTTGTTATAGAGCATACCGTTTGAGGACGAATACTTTTTGTTGTTCTTATTTACGGAGATTTTCTCCAGATAATGACAATCAAAGGTGTTCATGGAAATGCTTCTGACCTTTGCGGGAATCGTAATATATTTAAGACCCGAGGTCATAAAGCAGCACTCGCCGAGCTTCACCAGCGAATCGGGCAGTTTAACGCTCTTGAGAGAACTGCACTCGCAGAACACGGAGTCAGCGATATTTCTGACATTCTTGCCGAAGGTTACCTTAGAAAGCTTTTTGCACTTTGCAAATGCCGCCGAGCCTATAGCAGTTACGGTGTCGGGAATTTTGACGGATTTAAGTGTGGTGTTTGCCTCGTTAGGATAATTTTTGTTAAAGGCGGTTTTCGCAATCTTAACAACCTTTTTGCCGTCGATTTTCGAGGGAATTGTCACACTCGCGCTGCTGCCCTTATACTTCAAAACAATTACCGTGCTGCCGCTCACCTTGTACTCAAAGTCCTTGTAGGTGAGAGTTTTTGCCGAAGCGGGAACGGTCACAAACAAAGTCGCAACAATAAGAACTGCGGTAATTAATGAAACAAGCTTTTTCATAATATCACTCTCCGCCCTTATTATACCTTTTATGTGAAGGATTTTCAAGAACTAAATGCCGTACCTGAGTTTCAGCCGCTCTATTTTTTTGCCGAAGAACGGAGCAAGAATGATTAGGAAAATAACGTTTGAGACGGCGTAGACCGCTGTTACGGGCAAAGACGTCGCTGTTACAGCTAGGAAACGTCCGAGCGAGAACGCGCCGTTATCTATGCTGACGGTCGTCCAGATGTCCATAATTAACGAGAAGAGCACGCCCGAAAGCGCTCCATATACTATTAATATAGGCAGTTTTTTGAGATATCTGCTGAGAAGTCCCGCAATAAGCCCTATCATTCCCCAGGAAATCATCTGGAAAGGTGTCCACGGTCCCTGACCGAAATAGAAGTTTGAGACAACCGCCGACAGCGCGCCTGTAAGAAATCCGAACTCAGAGCCGAAGTACATTCCCGCAAGAATTACGACCGCGGAAACAGGCTTGAAGAACTGCAAGGGCGCAAACGCAAAACGACCGACTACCGAGACCGCAACGACGACGGCAAGAAGCACGGTTTTTCTCGTGTTCCCTTCTCCCTCAAAGCTGAGAAAAAACGGAACACAGGCGAGAATTGCCGTGACAAGTGACAGGTACGCGAAAGCCTTTGAGCCAAAGAAAAGCGTGCCCGCAATTACAACCGTCGGAATTATTATAAATGAAATTATATAAACAAGTATCTTTTTATGCTTCATATATATCCTCAACCGTAACTGCTCCGTCGACAATTCCGCGCGTGAGCCTTGCTGTTTGCGTTGTGTAAAAGCTGTTGCCCGTGAAAAACGCACGAGCGCTGTTCTCTGACGTTATTGAACCGTCAAAGAGCAGTCCGCAGCGGTCACAGAACGCAGCGGCGAACTCTAAATCATGAGTAACAACAACTATTGAAACGTCCGTTATTTCACGGAGAAAAGCTCCGAGCTCTTCCTTGGCGGCAAAATCAAGGCCCTTTGTCGGCTCATCAAGCAAAAGAATCTGCGGCTGAGTTAACAAAACCTTTACGAGAGCCGCTCGCTGGAGCTCTCCGCCGCTCAAATCATAGGGGTGACGGCTGAGCAAGTCGGTAAGGTTAAAGCGCTCACATAATTCCTTATAAGAATTATTGATAGACTTAAAATCTTCCTCGATGCTCTCCTTTACAAAAAGGTCGCGAGGATTTTGCGGAAAAACAGCGAGCCTTTCGCTGCACCTGACCTTTCCCCTATACGGCTTCACACGACCCGAAAGCGCCCACAGTACGGTGGATTTACCGCTTCCGTTTGCACCCAGCAGAGCGTAAATCTCGCCCTTTCTGAGACTGAATGAAAAGCACTTTAGGACATCCCTGTCGCTTCGGTTGTAGCGGAACCAGAGGTTCTTTGCCGAGAGGACTGTATCTGTATTTATTTCTTTATCAGAATTATTTTTACATTCAATATTATTCTTTAATAGAATTTTTCTCCCGTCTCTGACAGTAAGAGGGAGCTCTCCGCTCAGTCCTAATTTATTAAAAACACGCACGACCGCGGGCAAGGTTTTTTCAATCCGCTTGCCCTTTACAGCGGCGCAGACGTCGCCGACATTACCGCAGGCTTTGACCTCGCCGTCCTCGATATATACCGCCCTGTCGGATATCGACAGTAGCTCGCTGAGCCTGTGCTCGACAATAATAACGGTTGTGCCGAGCTCGTCGTTAATGCGCTTGAGCGCCGTGATGAACTTCATCGCCGAAATCGGGTCAAGCATTGATGTTGGTTCATCAAGCAGCAAGACCTCGGGGTTCATCGCCATTACAGAAGCAAGATTGAGAAGCTGCTTTTCACCGCCCGAAAGCTCGTTTACAGACCGTTCGAAGTCATCGGCAAGACCGAAGTAAGAGGCAAACTCTGCAACTTCTGCCCGTATACTCTCGCGGCTTTTGCCGAGGTTTTCAAGACCGAACGACAGCTCGGAATAAACCTTATCGGTAACAAGCTGTGCCTCGGGGTTCTGGGCTATGAAGCCGATTTTTGACGCACTCTCAAGGTTGTTTAGCTCAGATATTTTATTTCCTTTAAAGAATATTTCTCCGCTCTGCTCTCCCCTCGGCGAAAGCTGGGGCTTGAGCATTTTCAGCAAGGTTGTCTTTGAACTGCCGCTCTCACCGAATACGGTAACAAACTCGCCCGAGAGGATATCAAGATTTATATTTCTGAGTGCGGGCAAAGTCTGACCCGCATAGGTAAAGCTCAGATTTTTGACAGAGAAAAGCTCCATCCTATCCCCTCCTTTAGCTTGATTACGGCAGGCAAAAGCGAAAGAATCACAAATGCCGCAAAGCCCGCAGGCGTTATCGTCAATGAAAAATTAGGATAAAAGTTCACGTCAGATGTGAACACAAGGCTCAGTGCAAGCAGAGCCGCAAACACAATAATCAGCGAGAAGTCAAGCGCGGTGAATCTGAAACGCGAGTAGAAGGTTCTGCCCTTCTGACCGTAACCGCGCGCGCGCATTGAATCCGCCGTGACAATCGCGTCCTCCATACTGCGCGTAATGAGCGCAGAGAACGCGCCGAGATATCGTCTCAGGCGGCGTTTTTCGATAGTTTTAAGAGCAGCGTTTATGCTCTTGAAATCACGCAGAAGCCGCGGCACCAGACCAAGTATCATTGAGAGGACAAGTCCGAGCTTCGGGAAGGCTCTGCCTGTCAGATAGATGATTCGCTCGCTGTCGAACAGCGCTGAAAAACACGAGAACCAAAGGATAACCGAGGATATCATCAATCCCGACGAAGCGCCGTAGTAGAGCGCCTCAAGCGTCACACGGTTGTCATCAATGAAGAACAGAATTGTCGCGCCGTTATGTGAGAAAATCGGATTTGTAACTGCAATAATCACCACAAGTATTACGGAAAAAGCAATCTGCTTTAGCGCTGTTTTGCCCTTTTCAAGCGCCAGAAAAAGCGCCGCGCCGACAAATCCAACTCCCAGAATTGCAGGGTTGAGTGTGACTACGCTGACGGTTATCACACTGACAAAGTAGCAGAACAGAGTCAAGGGGTGCAGAGTTTTAATCATTGCTGTCCCCCTTGTATTTGTCGCCGATATCAGCGCCGAGCTCACAGGTATAGAGCCAGCGGATTTCGTCGCCGTCCGAGAGCTTATACGAAGCACAGCCGACGCTCGGGAACTTGCCGTTCACGCTGTATTCCCAGCCCGAAAGGGAACCGCAGTTAAACTCGTAAAGATAGTCTATACCCTCGATATATACGCTGTCGGCGCTTCCCTTGTACTCAAACTGGATTTTCTTCTGCTTGCAGATTCGCCTGAGTACGTCAAAAACGCTCTCACCCTTGTCAAAGCTTACAGAGGTTTTCGGGAGAATTTCGGCTTTTTCACGGTCGCTGTCCTTATAATCAACCGCGGTCTGACAATTAATCAGAATTGAAGCGGTAAGCTTGCCGCTGCTTTCCTTTTCCTTATAATAGTCGTCGGCTGATTTTATCGAACAGCCCGCAAGGATAATCGGGATAAAAAGGAGTATCAGAAGCTTTTTCATTTTTTCCTCCTTTTTACGAACACAAGCGCGGGATAACAAAGCGCCAGAATTATAGGCGAAATGTAATCCGCAGTCGATTTATTTTCTTTATTAGAATTATTTGAACTGTATGTTATCGGAGACTTTTCCGAGCTCTCCGTAGTATTCGTGATTGGAGCCGTCTCGGACTGAGGTTCAGTCACGGCGGTTTTTTTCTTTGTTTTCTTTTTGGGCTTCGTATCGGACTGAGAGACCGAGGATGAAGTTGTTGAAGAAGTCTTGGGTTCGTTACTCTTGCTTATCTTTGAAGATAACGAAGATTCAGAAGATTTATTTTCTGTTTTAGAATTATAATTACGACTTTCAGTGCTATCTGTCTCACAAGTTGTGAAGGCTTCTTCTGTTTCAAGCTCAACGGGCTCGGGCTTCACGGAAAAGTCGTAAAAGGTCTTTTCACCTTTGAGAAATCTGTAGTATGAAACAAGCGCGCAGAGCGACTGATAGGTTGACATATTGTCGTAGCTTCCGCCCTCAAAATGCGAGAACGCACCGTTTTCGAGTCTGAACCTAAGCAACCCGTCAACAACGGAATTGCCGTCGCGCACAAAGCGTTCGTCGGTATCGGGATTGATACCGAGGGCTGTCAGGGCGAGCACTACCTGAGCAGTGGTCTCGCAGCTTATTTTATTGGCAAAGGACTTGTACGCGCCTGTAGAGTTCTGCCGCTTTGAGAGTATACCGACGCACCTTTCGACTACCTCTGAGACGGTTTTATTATCCTTGTATGGCGCCAAAGCCTGCAGGGCTATAGTTGTAACGTCGACATCTGCGGCTGTTCCGAAAAGCGCAAAACCGCCGTTCTCAAGCTCCTTATCGACTATCATATTGATAATATCTCTGCGGGAATTCAGGGCTCTGTTCGGGAGCCTGTAGCTCTTTGAATCGAGCAGAAGCAGAGCATAAGCGGCAGAGTTTGCTCCCTGACTGTCGAGAGGATTCACGGCGCGTCTGTTATATGTCGCGTCGGCTAAGAGGTTGTGACCGTTTACGTCGGTGATATCCTCGCCGCAGGCGCTGAGCGCAAAGGCTACACGCTGTAAATCGGTAACCTTCTGATTATCAAGCCCCTCGGAGTAGAACGTATCAACCGTGCTTTTGAGGGCTGAAATACTCTTTTCGTTCTTACAATTCTCGCCGAGCTGAGACAAAGCGATATAGTACCAGTCGGCTGAGTAATTACCTGCATTTTCGCTGAGCTTCGAGAGCATTTCGCTTATACTCTCACAGCCTAGCGAGTTCATTTTATACGCAACAGCGCCCCCGATAACGGATTTCACGTCATCGGGAGCGCTGAGTTGTGAGGCGCTTACGGTAAAAGACGCAGTTACAGCTATTGCAAAAACAACCAATAACGCTAAAAATCTCTTACCCATCTGTACCTCTTATCTTACAATAATCTTACATTTAAGGGTGACGCCGTTAGCTGTAACCTTGATAACGGCTGTGCCCTTCTTCTTTGCGGTAACCTTACCATTGCTTGATACGGTTGCGATATTCTTCTTGGCTGAGGTAAACCTTACATTTCCGATAACACCCGTAACTTTGAGGTTAAAGCTCTTGCCGCGCTTCAATACCTTTTTAGCGGCATTGAGTATCGGGTTCTTGACAGTCACGATATAACGAACCTTGAACTTGCCTACCGAAGCGGTGATTATCGCCTTACCTGCCTTGACGCCGCGGACAACACCCTTGGAATTTACTCTGGCAACAGTCTTTTTATTTGTGGTAAACTTAACCTTATTATCACTTGTGAAATTGATTTTGAAGGTGTCAGTTACGAAAACTTCCTTCTCGAATGTAAAGGTAGCCGAAGGAGTAACATATACTGTTGCGGGCTCTGTTGTGACGGGCTCTGTTGTCGCAGGCTCTGTTGTTGCAGGCTCTGTTGTTGCGGGCTCTGTTGTAGCAGGCTCCGTTGTAACAGGCTCTGTTGTTGCGGGCTCTGTTGTAGCAGGCTCTGTTGTGACAGGCTCTGTTGTGACAGGCTCTGTTGTTGCAGGCTCTGTTGTAGCAGGCTCTGTTGTTGCAGGCTCTGTTGTAACAGGCTCTGTTGTTGCGGGCTCTGTTGTTGCGGGCTCTGTTGTGACTTCCTCAGAACCGGGCTCATCTGAAGTTACGTCAAAGCCGAAATCGGAACCAAAACGGCAAACATTGGGAGCGCCGTTTACGCTTATTCTGGAAATCTGAACTGTTACAAATTCCTCGTACTTGCTCAAATCAAATGAAATAGCACCGTTTTCGTCTGTGGTATAAGAATCGGTGTTGAGAGTAACGGTAGCGCCGACAACGGGGCACCAGTCATACTCGCTGATCCATTCGCCGCTTTCATCGTCCATATAGCCGTTTACATAGTCGTAGCTCTCAAAGGTGAGAACGCCCTGTTCAAGCTTATCGGTATCCATAACGGGAACCTGGCTGGGATAATCGCCGTAGAACAGAACAATTTCGTCGCCCTCTGCTACATTCATACCGCTGATGCCTACGGACGGAGCTTCGCCGTTTACCGCATACTGCCAACCGTCGTAGATGTAATCGTCGGGCTTGCTGAACTGGTCAGCCTTTTCACCGTTGATTTCGGTGATGTAGCCTGTGTCAATTCCTGTGATTTTGATTGTGTCGTCCTCTGCAACGAGTGCGGTAAGCACGTCGGCAACAGTCGTTTCGTCGGTAATGTCAAGACTGACTTCGCCTTCGAAGATGTTCTTCTGAGCGCCTTCGATACGCACGCTTACGTTACCTGCCTCGGCGCTTACGGAAATCGCAAACGCAGAAACGAGCATAAGAGCTGCGAGAACTACTGAGATGAATTTTTTCATTTTCTAACCTCCTATAGAATAAAAAAAGCCCTAAAAAAGGGCATAGTTAACCCGCATTTTGCGGTGATAAACTGACTTTCCCTTGCCCAAAAATCAACTTACAATCTCCACACGGCAGGTCTCCCGGCTTACGGCGTATATTACAAAGCGTCTTCCCGATTGCTCAGTGACATAGTGCTTTCTTTAACCGACCACGGTAATGGCTGTTGCGGCGGACTTTGACCGCCTTCCCGATTAATCCTCGCGGAACCGCGTGTACTGTCTAAGTATACCACATATTGAAAATAAATCAAGATTTTTCATACTAAAATTAAAAATAACATATAATTAATCGGTGATGTTATGAAAAAGCTCCTTCTCCTCCTCCCCATTCTGCTGCTCTGCTCCTGCTCCGGAAATCCTGCTCCGATAAAAAAGGATTTCTCGGCAGTTATAACGAGCGAATATAACGGCGAAAAAATAAAAGCCGAAGCTGTCGCCGAGGCACACAACAATCTCACGCTCAAGATGATTTCGCCCGAAAGTCTCAGCGGCTGTACCTACACCTACAAAGGCGGTGATTTCAGTCTGAAATCAGGCGAGCTGACGCTCGACAGCGAGAGCGGCTATCTTCCCGACTGTGCGTTCAGTGAGGCACTTTACAATGTTCTGTGTGCTGTCAACTCCGACAAAGCTCAGCTCACAGCAGTTTATGACCAAAGCGTTACATATTCGGGCGACAGCGGCAGCGGAAAATTCACGTTAAACGCCGATATTAATAACGGTTATATTTCTCAGATAGAATTAAAAAATATTAATCTAAAAGCTTTCTTATCTTATAGCTAAAATAGCTCACCTCTTACCCTCCGAAAAATAATATATTAACGGTATAAAAATTTTCCGTAAGGGAAAAATACCGTCAGAAGATTTTTGGAGGTAAGAGCCTTGAGTATAAAAAGAGGAGATATTTTTTATGCCGACCTGTCGCCTGTTGTCGGCTCCGAACAGGGCGGAGTCCGTCCCGTACTTATTGTTCAGAACGACGTGGGAAATCGCTACAGCCCGACTGTGATTGCGGCGGCAATCACAAGCCGTCAGTCAAAGGCAAAGCTGCCAACTCATATTCCGATTGAAGCGCAAGGCTGCGGTCTGTCAAAGGACAGCGTCGTACTGCTTGAGCAAATCAGAACAATCGACAAGCAGCGGCTCAGAGAGAAAATGGGCAGCGTCAGTGACAACGCTATGTCGAGAGTTGACAACGCGATTTCAATTTCATTTGGTCTCAGTTAAAAAGAAAAGCTTCCCGAAGGACAATATCATTAAGATAAGCCGAAGGTGTTTTTTTATAAAAAAGCAATACTAAAAGACCGACAAGAAGTCAGTCAAAAAAGAAATATTGAAAATGCAAAGAATTTATGCTACTCTGTAAAGGAA
>ONAL01000024.1:397-21577 GCA_900315785.1 uncultured Eubacteriales bacterium | reverse complement strand
GGTGCTTCTCTGTTCCTTTGTTCTGATTATATTATAGCACTCTTGATTAGCACTGTCAAGGGGAGAGTGCTAATTTTCACACAGGTTTCATATTTTTTGACAAGAATGTCACATTGGGTTGTGAGCAATAATGCAGGGTTTTTGAATAATAAAAAGTCGAAAACTTTGTCTGAGTATCCCGATGTTATATCACCAGAGGAAATAAAAGAAATACTCCGAATTAGCACAAGTGGTGTTTATCATTTGCTTCAGGCAGGAACAATAAAGTCTATAAGAGTTGGTAAAAGATATATCATACCAAAGCAAAGCATAATAGATTTTCTTAGTCTGGACTAAGCGATTATTGATTCGCAGCCTTTTATTATTATTATTTTTGTCGTACAATAATCATAGAAAGGATTGACGAATATGAAAATGCCTAATTACCATTTGTACTTAACCGATGATGAATATAGCCAAGTTATCCATTGTCTTGTGGAGCTAAAGAACAAAATGATGGAACAAGGACGATATACTGATGTTATAGACGAGGTTTTACTTAAGTTCAGTAAAGCCAAAAAAAAGAAAATAAGAATTACCTATAGATAAGCTTCCAATTCCTTAGCCTACCTACTCATTTGAGTGGGTAGGCTTATTTTTTTTAAAATTTTTTATATTTTTTTAAATTAGTGGTCATATTTTTGCCCGTTTTTTTGCATTAAGGGTGAAGGGGTTATTTCCGAGCAATCGGAAAAGTCCTTTTCGCTGAACTTTGACAACTGAATATCATTTCTTCAAGTACGTTACTTGTGTAAGCAGAAATGCAAAGCTACCGCAGCGGTACGCCACGACCTCCTTTCAGGAGCGAGCGCTAATTCCGTCTGTGAGTATCGGGTTGCTCCCGATATGGCGATAATCTACACGAGCGATAATGATACTTCTCTACGGAGCTGGCGGAGAACCCGGCAGAGGTGAGATTCCTATAAGCCTGATAGCAGTCAGGCGCTTGAAGAACTTCCCGTATAGATTTATCTATCCGCTGGGGCGTCGAGGACAAATAAGCGGAAAAGTTACATACAAAGACAAAATCTAAAAAGTGTTATAAAATAATAATAGGGTAGATAACGGAAAAATTGAAAAAAGGAGAAATGCATATGGTTGTCTGAATTATTTGATTGGAAAAAATAATTATATTCTATAAGGATAAGATTTTTTGACACTATTATAGTGGAAATGATATTTATTATAAAGAGGTTTTCAAAATGAAAAAATAATATCCTTGACATTGTCATTAGTACTCATCATCGGTACGCTATGCGGTTTTCGAGGTAGTCAAAAGCCCTAACTTACGCCATTTACGCCAAACGGTGCAGAAAGTTGTGCAGAGCGAAAACAATCGCATATTTATGAATTCACGCGGGCAGCCTTTTATGAGGTTGCCTGCTTTCTATTCAGTTTAGCTGATAGACAAATCGGAGTTGTCGTGATATAATCGTAGTAGTAAAAATCGGAATTTAAAAAACAAGGAGACTATCTAAATGAAAAAGAAAATGATTGTATCAGCTTTTTTCATTATTATTCTTCTTATCGTTTCTATTGTGTTATACGCGGTATTCAGCTTGAGCGTTTTTTATTCTGTTTCCATTACTTGCGGTACTATAGCTTATCATCTGTTGATGCGTCTGGGAATAGGATATTTATTTGATTTTTTTATGAAAAACCGAGCGGATTATTCCAAGAAGTGGTATCAATGCCGTAAATGGGAGAATAAGCTTTATAAGAAACTAAAAGTAAAAAATTGGAAAAGTCACGCGCCGACATTTGAGCCGAGCCTGTTTAATCCAAAGGAACACAGTTGGGAAGAAATTGCGCAGGCTATGTGTCAGGCGGAGCTGGTTCACGAGACAATAGTTGTGTTGAGTTTTGTTCCGATTATTCCATCGGTATTGGTATTCGGGGATTTACCTGTGTTTATTATTACATCATTGGCAGCCGCAATTATTGACGTAACTTTCGTCATTATTCAAAGATACAATCGTCCCAGAATTATAAGGCATATTAAATGACGAATTCTGATTTATTACATTTACTATTATAGCAATCGCAGGCAGTCTTGTACGAGGCTGCCTTGTTTATTTGACAGACAAATCGGTTTTGAAGTGATATATGAAATAGCGGCTGAAACCATTTTACGGGTTATGTGGATGTTGTGTTTTTTATGATAATATGATAGTATAAAAAGATAGAGAATAATTGTATAGGAGATTATTATGAATTTCTTGATGGGACTTTTTTACTTTTTGTTTTTCAGAATAAGCTCGTGGATGTGCTCCGTGCCGATGTGGGCTACGCTGATTCTGCATTTCACCGTCGGGCTTCCGATTTATTGGTTCTGGCTCACGCTTGTCGTGTGGCTGCTTGCGGGAGTTGTGCGCTTTTTGCTTATCAGCTTTGCGAGGTGGGGAGGAAGCTATGAAACTCCGCACAGAGAGAACAAGAACCCGTATTCGGCGTCAAACTCGGACTTTTTACCGAAGGATAAATAAGGAGTAGTTTTATGTTATCAGCAATAAAAGGCAGCCGCGTGAAGCCTCGCCTCGGGGACAAAAAGCCCGGCTTCTGGCTATGCTACACGCTGGTTTTTGCCGTTGTTTTCGCGATTGCCTACAGCTTCTTTTTCTTTTCGGGAAAGCTTATGGTCTGGTACGACGACGGTCGTTCACAGCACCTCAGCTCGCTTATGTACCTTGGAGTATGGCTCAGGGAGACGCTCGGCGGACTGTTCAAAAATCATTCCCTTAATATTGCGACCTACAGCTTCGGGTTCGGCTACGGCGGAGATATTATCCGTACGCTGAGTTACTATGTATTCGGCGACCCGCTTGACTTGCTGTCGGTGTTCGTGCCCTCGTCAAAGACGTATATTCTGTATCATTTTCTGATAGTGCTCAGGCTCTATCTTGCGGGAATGGCGTTTTGCTGGCTTTGCAGGGTTTTCAGCAAAAACAAGTCGTATTCGGCGACGCTTGCTGGCTCGGTAATCTATGTGTTCTCGGGCTTTGCGCTGTTCTCGGCAACACGTCACCCGTACTTTGTAAACCCGATGATTTACTTTCCGATAATGCTTGTCGGCGTCGAGAAAATCCGCCGCCGAGAGGCTCCGTATGTGTTTGTTATCGGAGTTTTTCTGTCGGCAATCAGCAACTTCTATTTCTTCTATATGACCGTGATTTTCACGGTGCTCTATGTGATTTTTAAGCTCGTTGCGACGAGAAAGGAACTCACGGTAAAAGACGCGCTGCTGTTTTTGGCAAAGCTTCTCGGCTGTTCGTTGCTTGCCGTTGTAATGGCAGGAGCGGTGATTCTGCCTACGGTCCTGCAGTTTATCGGCGACCCCAGAGCAGTTGCGGGCAACAGCTACGATTTGCTCTATAACAGGGAGTATTATGACGGAATCCTGAACACGGTGATTGCGGTCTCTCCGACAAACGAGGAGTGGACGTATATCGGCATGGGCGGTGTTTTCCTGCCGTCGCTGTTCGCGCTTTTCTCGGCGCGAAGGTCGCGCGGCTTGCTCAAGGCTGGATTTGTTGTACTCACGCTTTTCCTGCTGATTCCGACGGCGGGACATATCTTCAACGGAATGAGCTATCCCTCAAACCGCTGGACTTGGGCATATGCGCTCTTGGCGGCATATATCGTCGTCGATACGGCTGATGACCTGAAATCAATGAGCAGGGCGCGGCTTGCTAAATGCGGAATTTTTGTATTGGCTTATGCGCTGGCTTGTGTGCTGCTCAGAGCGTCGCTCACTGCGGCAGCTCTGGCTCAGCTCTTTATCGCGATGGCGGTTGTCTGCGCCTGCCTGTTCATTTCGCTGAATGACAAGGAAATTTCAAAGCGGGTAACCGTTCAGCGCGCTATGCTCGCGGCGGCGGTCATCGGCGTGGGCTTCAACGTGGTTTTCGGCTTTTCTCAGTTCCGCAGTGATTTCCTCGAAAAATACGAGGACGCTTCGCATTTTACTGAGCGGTTCAACTCAAACGAAGCCGCGCTTCTCGATAAGGAATACCCCTCGGGCTTCTACCGCTACACGGGCACAAACCTGTTCCGCAACGCGGCGATGCTCCACAAGAATTCCTCAACTCAGTACTTCTTCAGCCTTTCAAATCCTAATATATTCGAGTTTTTCAGAGAGCTTGATTTGCCGATTTCAATGGGACAGCTTTATTTTGACCTCGACGACAGGGCTTCTCTGAACACTCTGGCAAATGTAAAATACTACGCTTCGGGCGAGACTGTTGCGCGCGACGGAGCTGTCAAGCTGAACGATATCGACAGAAACCGCGTGCCTTACGGCTTTGCGAAGTACGCCCCTGACGGCTGGGTTTATGACTATTCAGGTAAGGCTCACAAGCTCGACGGCAGCTGCATTGTCCATTCCGATGATGTTCTCGCCTCGTATAACATCTACAAAAACAGGCATACTCTGCCGTTTGGATACACATACTCAAGCTATCTGGACCGCGAGACCTACAATAAATACAGCTCGGCTGAGAAGCAGGAAGCTATTATGCAGAGCGTCGTGCTGGACAAATCTCCGTCAGGCGTGAAAAAGGGCAGTCCCGAGCTCACCGTAAAGGAACTCGACTACACGGTAAAAGCCCTCGGAGACAAGGTCACACAGGTCGACAAGAACACCTTTGTCAGCACCGACCGCAACGCGAAGATTGTTCTCAGCTTTGACGGACTCGAGAACAGCGAGACATATCTCTCGCTCAGCGGAACCGACTTCAAGGGCGTCAGACCGTCTGAGCTCTACGGCGACAACAAAGATGTTGACCCTCAGAATAAGTACGGTGCCGAAGCGTTTGACAGGCTCTCAAAATCGGAACAGAATACCATAAACCGTGAATCCGAGTACTACCGTGAACCGAGCAAGCTGTTCTTCAATGTGATAGGCAAGAGCGCTGAGACTAAGGTCACAAAGCGTTTTGGCTTCTACACATCCCGCTACAAGTGGTACGAAAACAAGCACGACTATATGATTAACCTCGGCTACGAAAAGACGGCAAAGAAGAAAATCATTCTCAATCTGCCGTATGCGGGAAGATACAGCTTTGACGATATCAAGGTAATCTGTCAGCCTATGGATAACTATGTAAATCGTGTGAAGGCGCTCGGCGAGGACAAGCTCGAAAATGTCAGCTTCCACGCGTATAAGGACAGCAACTCGACGAACGAAATTACGGGTGAAATTTCCGTAAAAGAAAATAAGATACTGCTTTTGACTATTCCTTATTCGGACGGCTGGACAGCCTATGTTGACGGCAAGCGGACTGACCTTCTCAGAGCGAACACAATGTTCTCGGCAATTGAGCTTTCAAAGGGCAGACACACCGTTCGCCTGAACTATGATACCCCGGGACTCAAGCACGGAATTCTGATGAGTTTTATAGGAGTAATTCTGTTCGCGGCGCTGATTTTGTTCGGTAAGCTTTTCTCAAAATGGTCTTTTCAGAATCGCGGAAAACACACTCGGGTAAAGTCTAAAAGGAGCGAAATTTCCAATTAGTTTTCAATTAAAATTATATTTTTGTTCAACTTTTTTCGGCGTGAAAAAACCATTATGTTTTTTGATAAATAATTCACATTTATATCAAATTGTTTAGTCAGTCTACCGATTGATTTGTTCACAAAACCGTCATATAATTAAGTCAGGCTGAAAAAGCTTAATAATCTTAATTGCAAAGGACGGATTAATCATGGTAAAAAAATTTACTGCAGCGGCTTTGGTAATGCTCTTAGCCGTAGTACTCGCGTTCCCGACAGTTCTCACTGCTTCAGCGGCTTACGCTCCCCAGAATGTAAAACAGACTGAGGGTACAAAGTACGGTTTCACAATCACATGGGACGCAATCGCGGGCAGCTATACAAACTATATTGTTGAGAGACAGAACGCTGACGGCACTTGGGCAAAGGAAACAACAACCTCTGTTGCTAAGGCTTACATCTCCAACGTTTCCGCGGGCAAGACCTATCAGGTAAGAGTAGGCGTAAGACCTAACTATTACTCAAACAGCTACAGCTACTCCGACCCCATCACGGTTGTTACTGCTCCCGAGGCTGTTGAGAATATCGCTCTTTACAACGCTACCACCAAGTCCTTTAGTATAAAGTGGAAGGCTTCCGCAGGCGCTACAAGCTACAGGATTTTCCAGGAAGTCAACGGCGCAAAGGTTAACCTCGGAACCTCAAAGACCAACAAGTTCACCGTAAAGAACGTCAAGAACACTAAGAAGTTCGAGGGCTATGTATACGTTGCTCCGAGAAGAAGCTGCTCCACATTCACAGCCGAGGGCGCTGCTTACTCAAGCCTCAGCGGTTACAATGTAAAGCTCGTTCCCAAAAAGCTTACTACTCCCAAGACTTCAATCGCTTCCTACACAGTAAAGGTAGGCTGCAAAGAGGTTCTCTTCGCAGAGGGATATCAGTTCCAGGTAACAAACGCTAAGGGTAAGGCTAAGAACATCAACCGCACAACTTCTTACTTCTATCTCAGCGACCTCACTCAGGGTCAGTTCTACAAGGTTAGAGCCAGAGCTTATATGAAGATAGGCAACAAGACAAAGTTCGGCGCTTGGTCTGCAACAAACTATATTGCAAGACACCCCAAGATGAGCGGTACAGCAAGAGCTCGCTACATCAACGCAACATGGAGCAAGGTAAAGGGCGCTACAAGCTACGCTGTTTACGCTTCCACAAAGCGTGATTCAGGCTACAAGAAGGTTGGTACAACAAAGGGCTCAAAGTTCACAATTACCAAGGTCGGCAAGTCCTCGGTAAAGCCCTCCAAGACTTACTACTTCTATGTAGAGGCTGACAAGAAGGTTGGCAAAAAGACATACCGCGGTATTGACAATACCATTATGTATGTATTCACACCGTCCAGATAATAAATAGATTATAGTTAAAAGCTCGGACTGAAAGGTTCGGGCTTTTTTGTTCATATCGTCCTTGACACATTCATATTTCGGATATATACTTAATATATATGACCGAAAGGGGAATGAAAAAATGGGAAAATATTTAGATGATTTAAAAGGTCAGGTCGCTGCTGCCGAGGGTAAAATCGACGGTATGTATCTGGAGCTTGGCAAGAAATGCTATGAGCTGTACGCGGATTCTCCCGACGAGGCAATCAAGGACGAAATCGGTGC
Source organism: uncultured Eubacteriales bacterium (assembly GCA_900315785.1). Taxonomy (GTDB): domain Bacteria; phylum Bacillota; class Clostridia; order Oscillospirales; family Acutalibacteraceae; genus Ruminococcoides. The sequence continues at coordinate 14,378 of ONAL01000024.1, read as the reverse complement.
AATAAAGAAAACTTTTGACGAGATTGACACAGTCAAGGGAAACATTGAAAAGGCAGAGAAATGTGAGATTTGCCCCGACTGCGGCTCGGTTGTTCCCGAGGGCTTCCGTTTCTGCGGCAACTGCGGCGTAAAGCTTAACTTACCTCAGGAAAAGGCTGACGAGCCCGAGTTCTTTGAAGTGGTTGAGGAGAAGGCTGAGGAGAAGTCCGACAAGAAGGTTTGTAAAAACTGCGGTCACGAAAACGAGTCTGACGCTATGTTCTGCGAGGGCTGCGGCAAGAAGCTTGACGCAGAGGCTGCTCCCGCCGTTAAGGAGAACAAGTGTCCGAACTGCGGCGCTGAGTACGAAGAGGGAAGCCTTTTCTGCACAGAGTGCGGCACCAGACTTTAATAAATCCATAGTATTTAACCGCCGAGTTCTATCGGCGGTTTCTTTTTGCCGTATTTGAAAAAAGAATTCATTGTTGTCTGCAAGTAAGTCACTAAAAACCGTTCATATTTTGCCCCAAATACTTCATTTTGCATAAAATTCTGAAATATTCAAAAAATATCTTGCAATTTCTCGAACCTTATGGTAGTATATTACCGTGCTAAAAAAGCATCTAAGAATGGAGGAATTAAAATGGCATTAAAAAATCAGTATTTAGCTGACTTACTCGAAACAGTTAAAAAGAGAAATCCCGGCGAGCCTGAGTTTATCCAGGCGGTTACAGAGGTATTTATGTCCCTCGAGCCCGTTGCCGAGAAGCGCCCCGACCTCGTAGAGGCAGGCGTATTTGAGAGAATTGTTGAGCCTGAAAGACAGATTATCTTCCGTGTTCCGTGGGTTGACGACAACGGCGTTCAGCGCGTAAACCGCGGTTTCAGAATTGAGTTTAACTCTGCTATCGGTCCTTACAAGGGCGGCTTAAGACTTCATCCTTCCGTATATCTCGGAATCATCAAGTTCTTAGGCTTCGAGCAGATTTTCAAAAACAGCCTTACAACACTGCCCATGGGCGGCGGTAAGGGCGGCTCCGACTTTGACCCCAAGGGTAAGAGCGACGGAGAGGTTATGCGTTTCTGCCAGAGCTTTATGACAGAGCTCTGCAAGCACATCGGTCCCGACACTGACGTTCCCGCAGGCGACATCGGTACAGGTGCCAGAGAGATCGGCTATATGTTCGGTCAGTACAAGAGAATCAGAAACGAGTTCACAGGCGTTCTCACAGGTAAGGGTCTTACCTTCGGCGGTTCGCTCGCTCGTACACAGGCTACAGGTTACGGTCTTTGCTACTATGCAAACGAGATGCTCAAGGCTAACGGCAAGTCCTTCGAGGGTCAGACAGTTGTAATCTCCGGTTCGGGTAACGTTGCTATCTACGCTACAGAGAAGGCTACAGAGCTCGGCGCCAAGGTTGTTGCTATGTCCGACTCCAACGGCTATATCTATGATGAGAACGGTATCGACCTTGCAGTTGTTAAGCAGCTCAAGGAAGTTGAGAGAAAGAGAATCAAGGAGTACTTAAACTTCCATCCCGAGGCTAAGTACACAGAAGGCTGCAAGGGCATCTGGACTATTCCCTGTGACATCGCTCTTCCCTGCGCAACTCAGAACGAGGTTGACGCTGAGTCCGCAAAGACACTCGCCGCTAACGGCTGCTATGCTCTTTGCGAGGGCGCTAACATGCCTTCAACTCCCGAGGCTATCGACGTATACTTCGAGAACAACATGCTCTACGGTCCCGCTAAGGCTGCAAACGCAGGCGGTGTAGCAGTATCAGGTCTTGAGATGAGCCAGAACTCCGAGAGACTTTCATGGACATTCGAGGACGTTGACAACCGTCTCAAGAACATCATGAAGGAAATCTTCAAGTCATGTGACGAGGCTTCCAAGGAATATGGTATGGAAGGCAACTACATGGCTGGCGCTAACATCGCGGGCTTCCTCAAGGTTGCCGAGGCTATGAAGGCTCAGGGCTGCGTTTAATTAACAATAAATCAACAGAATCGCGGAGCGTTGTTTGGACGCTCCGCTTGATTTTTCGGATGTTTTATGGTATAAGTATTATGACAGAAGCAAGTTATTGTTTTTGATTACATTTTCGGAGGTATAGCAATGCTTATTGTTACAACAGAAACTATCACAGGCAAGACATTACAGCCCCTCGGCATGGTATCGGGCTCTATGGTACAGTCCAAGAACGCGTTTAAGGATATCGGCGCGGGATTTAAGAGCATAGTCGGCGGCGAGCTCGTTTCGTACACCAAGATGATGCAGGAGGCTCGTGACACAGCCGTAAACCGTATGATTCAGCAGGCTCAGAGCATGGGCGCTGACGCCGTTGTAGGCGTTCGTTTCTCAAGCTCCTCTGTAATGCAGGGCGCTGCCGAGATTATGGCTTTCGGCACAGCCGTAAAGTTTGCTTAATCAGTAAAAAAGTAAAGGCTTTGAACTTTTTGGGTTCAAAGCCTTTTTTCTGTCTGTTTATTTTTATACGCCGAACATAATCTCGCCGTATGAGGGATAGGGCCAGTAATCGGACGAGGTCTGGGTTTCCATATCGTCGCCGATTGCTCTGAGCGCTTGCATATCAGCGAATACAACGTCGCTGTAGAACTCGGCGTAAGCCTGCATATCGTCAACAAGCTCGCCCGCCTTGATGAGGTCGTTCTCGAGGTCCGTCGCCTTGTCGGCAAAGCATACGAGCTTCTGGCTGAGGTCGCTTACGAGCCTTGTTTCGAGTGTTGTGGGGATATCCGCCGAGAGAGCCTGCTTTGCGAGAGCTGTGTCGGTGAGCTCGCGAACGTAAGCGGTTACCGCGGGGATGATGTCCTTCTTCGCCATATCGAGCATTGTGAGCGCCTCGATGTTGATAATCTTGGCATAGTTTTCAAGGTCAACCTCGTAGCGTGCGAACAGCTCTTCCTTTGAGAATACCGAGTTGTTCTCGAACACCCTGACGTTCTTTTCGTCCATATAATGCTTGACCGCTGCGGGAACGTTCTTGAGGTTCAGAAGACCGCGTCTCTCAGCCTCGTGTGTCCATTCCTCAGAGTAATTGTCGCCGTTGAAGATGATTCTGTCGTGCTTCTTAAAGGTCCTTGCGACAAGTCTCTTAGCCGCTGCCTTAACGTCCTTGACGGATTCGAGGTGGTCTGCGAATTCCTTGAGCTCCTCGGCAACAATTGTGTTGAGCACGATGTTCGCGCTTGCTGTGTTAACCGATGAACCGAGCATTCTGAACTCAAATCGGTTTCCTGTGAACGCGAACGGCGATGTGCGGTTGCGGTCTGTTGTATCTTTTCTCAGCGTCGGGAGAACATCGACGCCGAGCTCCATATTCTTCTTGCCTTCGCTCTCGTAGGTTTCGCCCTCTTCGATTGAGTCGACTACGGCTCCGAGCTGGTCGCCTAAGAATACGGAGAGGATTGCGGGAGGAGCCTCGTTAGCTCCGAGACGGTGGTCGTTGCCCGCAGAAGCTACGGAGATTCGGAGTAAATCCTGATACTCATCGACTGCCTTTACGATAGCGGCGAGGAAAAGGAGGAACTGGAGGTTTTCCTCGGGCTTTTTGCCGGGCTTTAAGAGGTTTTCGCCCTCATTTGTGATGAGTGACCAGTTGTTGTGCTTGCCCGAGCCGTTTACACCTGCGAAGGGCTTCTCGTGAAGCAGACATACGAGGTTGAACTTCTCGGCTGTTTTCTTGAGTATTTCCATAAGCAGCTCGTTGTGGTCAACGGCTACGTTAGTTGTTGTGAAGATAGGCGCAATCTCGTGCTGTGAGGGAGCGACCTCGTTGTGCTTTGTCTTTGCGGGGATACCGTAGCTCCAGAGCTCGTTGTCGAGCTCAGCCATAAACTGAGCTACTCTTGTCTTGATTGAACCGAAGTAGTGGTCGTCGAGCTCCTGACCCTTGGGAGCCTTTGCGCCGAAGAGCGTTCTGCCTGTGAAGATAAGGTCGGGACGCGCGTCGTACATTTCCTTGTCAATGAGGAAGTATTCCTGCTCGGCGCCGACGGTTGTGACAACTCGGTTGACATTTGTCTTGCCGAAGAGGTGAAGAACCCTTACCGCTTCCTTGGAGATTGACTCCATCGAACGGAGAAGGGGAGTTTTCTTGTCGAGAACCTCGCCTGTATAGGACGCGAAAGCTGTCGGAATATAGAGCGTTCCGTCTCTTGCGAATGCGGGGGAGGTGGGGTCCCAAGCTGTGTAGCCTCTTGCTTCAAATGTAGCTCTGATACCGCCGTTAGGGAATGAAGACGCGTCGGGTTCGCCCTTGATGAGCTCTTTTCCCGAGAAAGCCATCATAACCTTGCCGTCGCCGTCGGGTGTGATGAAGCTGTCGTGCTTTTCAGCCGTGATTCCCGTCAGAGGCTGGAACCAGTGTGTGTAGTGGGTGCAGCCCTTCTCGATAGCCCATTCCTTCATAGCGTGCGCTACCGCGTTCGCCATACTGGAATCGAGCGTCTCGCCGTTTTCGATAGTCGCCTTGAGCGCCTTGTAGACGGGCTTAGGGAGCCTTTCCTTCATTACGTCGTCGTTAAAGACGTTGCTTCCAAAAAGCTTTGGAACATTAACCATTCTTTACTCTCCTTTAATAAAAAAGACGGCACCGAGGGCGTTTGCCCACAGCGCCGTTGCTGTCTAACCAAAACAAATTATATTACTTAGGCATAAAAAAGTCAATAGATAAAATCTACAGTTTTATTCTATTCGGACGAGGGAATTATGTGAATGAAAGGGAAAGTGAGTGAAATGGGGCAATTATTTTGTTATAATTCCGTAAAGTAAATTTCCGAGAGACGAAATCATTTAAAATAATACGATGGAATAATACGATGGTGAAACTTATGAAAGCGTTAATTGTTTCCAAAACCGAATCAAGCTTACGCGCTATCACAAAGCTTCTGGAAGGTGAGAGCTACGACGACGTCGTATGCGCGCTTTCACCGCAGGACGCTCGCGACAGGCTTTTTGAAAAGGAATTCGACCTTATCGTTATCAACGCTCCGCTCAAGGAGGAATCAGGGGTTGAGTTTTCGGTTTTCTGCGCCGACAACACCAAGGCGACGGTTATTCTCGCCGTCAAGGAAGAAAAGGCGATAGACGTTTTTAACTTTGTTGACAAGTCGGGCGTGCTGGTAATCTCCAAGCCCGTCAACAAGCACCTGTTCCATCATTACCTTATATTTACCCACAGCTTCAAGGAGCGTATGCTCTCCGTCGAAAGGGAGAACCGCAAGCTCAAGGATAAGCTGGAGGAGTACAAGGTAATCAACCGCGCAAAGCTTCTTCTTATTCAGTGCCTGTCAATGACAGAACAGCAGGCGCACAAGTATATCGAGAAGCAGGCGATGAATATGAGAACCTCAAAGCTCAACATCGCCAAGCAAGTTATCAGAACCTACGAAAACTAATTTCTATAAACAAACGAAAGGAAGTATCGTATGAGCCGCAACGCATACCTTATTTTGGAAAACGGCAAGTACTTCGAGGGCAAAGCCTTCGGAGCCGAAAAGGAAACGACAGGAGAGCTCGTGTTTACAACTGCTATGACGGGCTATCTTGAAACACTTACCGACCCCAGCTATTTCGGTCAGGTAGTTATTCAGACTTTCCCGCTTATCGGCAACTACGGGGTAATTCCCGCCGATTTCGAGAGCAAGTCTCCCGCGTTAAAAGCCTATATTGTCAGAAACTGGTGCCAAGCTCCCTCTAATTTCCGTTGTGAGGGGGATCTTGACACTTTTTTAAAAAGCTCGGATATTCCCGGACTTTACGATATCGACACCAGAGCGCTCACAAGAATTGTGCGTGAATACGGTGTTATGAACTGCAAGCTCACCTACACGCTCGATAACCTTGAAAAGGATATCGAGGAGATGAAGTCCTATAAGGTGCAGAAGGCGGTCAGCTCGACTTCCACAAGCGAAAAGCTCACTTTCAAGGCAGACAACCCCGAGCTCAACGTTGTACTCATCGACTACGGCGCAAAGCACAACATCGGACGCGAGCTTATGAAGCGCGGCTGCAACCTGACGGTTGTGCCCTACAACACCACGGCTGAGGAAATCTTAGCTCTGAACCCCGACGGCATTATGCTGTCGAACGGACCCGGAGACCCGACCGAAAATACCGAGGCGATTGAAACTCTCAGAAAGCTCTGCGAGAAGAAAATCCCGACCTTCGGTATCTGCCTCGGTCATCAGCTTCTGGCTCTCTCTCAGGGTGCCAGAACCGAGAAGCTCCACTACGGTCACCGCGGCGCAAACCAGCCCGCAAAAGAGGTCAAGACCGACAGGGTATTCATCACATCTCAGAACCACGGCTACGCGGTCATCAATGACAGCGTTCCCGAAAACGCCGAGGTAAGCTTTGTGAACGGCAACGACGGAACCTGCGAGGGTATCACCTACAACAATATGCCCGCTTTCTCCGTTCAGTTCCACCCCGAGGCTTGCGGCGGTCCCAAGGACACCGCGTTCCTCTTCGACAGGTTTATTGATTTGATGAAAGGCTAAGTCAAACACAGCGAAAAGTAGTTTTATGATATGTAATCAGGAGGTATTGTTATGCCGCTTAAACCGGATATAAAAAGAGTTATGGTTATCGGCTCTGGTCCTATCGTTATCGGACAGGCTGCCGAGTTTGACTACGCGGGCACACAGGCTTGCCGCGCGCTGAAGGAAGAGGGTCTCGAGGTTATCCTCGTCAACTCCAATCCTGCTACCATTATGACCGACAACGCTATGGCGGACAAGGTGTACATCGAGCCCTTGACGCTTGAGGTCGTCAAGAGAATCATCATCAAGGAGCGTCCCGACTCGCTGCTCTCAACTCTCGGCGGTCAGACAGGACTTACGCTCTCAATGCAGCTTGCAAAAGAAGGCTTCCTTGAGAAGTACGGCGTCAAGCTCCTCGGAGCCGTTCCCGAAACAATCGACAAGGCTGAGGACAGACAGATGTTCAAGGACACAATGCTTGAAATCAATCAGCCCGTTATTCCGTCAATTGTTGTAAACGACGTTCAGTCGGCTGTTGACTTTGCCGACGAAATCGGCTACCCCGTTATTGTACGTCCCGCGTTCACGCTCGGCGGTACAGGCGGCGGTATCGTCGAGAACGAAGAGGAACTCAGAGAAATCGCGTCAAACGGACTTGAGCTTTCTCCGATTACCCAGTGCCTTATCGAGAAATGTATCTCGGGCTGGAAGGAAATCGAGTTCGAGGTTATGCGAGACAGCCTCGGAAACGTAATCACCGTCTGCTCGATGGAGAACTTCGACCCCGTCGGCGTTCACACGGGCGACTCAATCGTAATCGCTCCCGCGGTTACTCTCGCCGACAAGGAGTATCAGATGCTGCGTTCCGCCGCTCTGAACATCATCTCGGCTCTTAAGGTAGAGGGCGGCTGTAACTGTCAGTTCGCGCTCAACCCCGAAACCTTCGAGTATGCCGTTATCGAGGTTAATCCGCGTGTATCGCGTTCCTCGGCGCTCGCTTCCAAGGCGACAGGCTACCCGATTGCAAAGGTTGCGGCAAAAATCGCAATCGGTTACACTCTCAACGAGATTAAAAATGCCGTTACAGGCTCAACATACGCTTGCTTCGAGCCCGCTCTCGACTACGTTGTAGTCAAGCTCCCGAAGTGGCCCTTTGATAAATTTGTATACGCAAAGCGTTCGCTCGGAACTCAGATGAAGGCGACGGGCGAGGTTATGGCTATCGCTCCCACCTTTGAACAGGCTATGATGAAGGCTGTCAGAGGCGCTGAGATTTCGCACGATACAATGGACGACGAAATGTTCGCCGAGATGAGCGACGCGTCGCTTATCGACAGACTTTCCGTCTGCGACGACCTTCGTATGTTCTGCGTTTACGAAGCTTTGAAGAGAGGAGTTTCCGTCGATAAAATCCACGAGATTACGCTCATCGACGAGTGGTTCCTCGAGAAATTAATCAACATCGCCAAGGTGGGTGAGGAGCTCAAAAACTCCGAGCTTACCGAGGATTTATACAGACGCGCTAAGGAAGTCGGCTTCCTCGACCGCACAATCGAGCAGTTCAGCTCACAGCAGGTCAAGAATCCGCTTGTTCCCGTTTACAAAATGGTTGATACCTGCGCGGCTGAGTTCAATGCCGAGACACCTTACTTCTATTCAACCTTTGACGAGGAGAATGAGGCGGAGGAGTTTATTAAGGAAAGAAATTCCGACAAGAAAACAGTTATCGTTTTCGGCTCAGGTCCTATCCGTATCGGTCAGGGTATCGAGTTCGACTACGCTTCCGTTCACTGCGTATGGGCGCTCAAGCGCGCGGGCTATGAGGTTGTTATCGTAAACAACAACCCCGAGACTGTTTCGACCGACTTTGACACAGCCGACAGACTTTACTTTGAACCGCTCACAACCGAGGACGTTATGGGTATCATCAAGACCGAGAAGCCCTTCGGCGTTGTTGTGGCTTTCGGCGGTCAGACAGCGATTAAGCTCACCGAATTCCTCGACAAGAACGGTATCAACATCCTCGGAACCTCCTACGACGCTATCGATATGGCTGAGGACAGAGAGCGCTTTGACGAGCTGCTTGAGCAGCACCACATCGCCAGAGCCAAGGGCGTTACCGTTATGACAAAGGCTGAGGCGCTCGAGGCTGCCAACACAATCGGCTATCCCGTTCTGCTCCGTCCTTCCTACGTTCTCGGCGGTCAGAATATGATTATCGCGTTCAATGACGCCGATGTCGACGAGTATATGGATATCATTCTCGCTCAGGAAATCGAGAACCCGATTCTCATCGACAAGTACCTTATGGGTACCGAGCTCGAGGTCGACGCTATCTGCGACGGCGAGGATATCCTTATCCCCGGTATCATGGAGCACATCGAGCGTTCGGGCGTTCATTCGGGCGACTCGATTGCGGTTTATCCCGCGTGGAACGTCACCGATGAAATGGTTGAGACAATCATCAAGGCGACGAGAAACCTCGCGCTTTCACTCAAGACAAAGGGTCTTGTAAATATTCAGTACATCGTCTACAACGGCGAGCTCAACGTAATCGAGGTTAATCCGCGTTCTTCGAGAACAATTCCGTATATCTCCAAGGTTACGGGTGTTCCGATGGTAGACCTCGCGACAAAGGCTATGCTCGGCGAAAAGCTCAAGGATATGGGCTTCGGCACAGGACTTTACAAGAAGTCTCCGTACTTCGCCGTTAAGGTTCCCGTATTCAGCTTTGAGAAGCTCATCAACGTTGATAACCACCTCGGACCCGAGATGAAGTCCACAGGTGAGGTCTTAGGCGTTGCGGCTACGCTCGAAGAGGCTCTTTACAAGGGCTTGATTGCGGCAGGCTACAAGATGCAGCGCGGCGGCGGTGTATTCGTAACCGTCCGTGACAGCGACAAGGGCGAAATCGGCGACATCGTCAAGAAGTATGCCGATATGGGCTTTACGATTTACGCTACCGCGGGAACCGCAAGAGTTCTTGAAACATATAACATCGACTCGGTTGTGGTCAACAAAATCCACGAGGACGAGAACAACAACACATTAAGCCTTATCGAAAGCGGTAAGATTCAGTACGTTATCTCCACCTCGGCAAAGGGCAGAATTCCCAACCGTGACTCGGTAAAAATCAGACGTAAGACTGTCGAGAGAAACATTCCCTGTCTGACCTCGCTTGATACGGCAAACGCGCTCGCCGAGAGTCTGAGAAGCCGTTATTCTCAGGTCAGCACGGAGCTCGTCGATATCAACAATATGCGTACCGAGAAGATGAAGCTCAAATTCTCGAAAATGCAGGGTGCGGGCAACGACTACATCTACTGCTCGACCTTTGACCAGGAAATCAACAATCCCGAGGCTCTCTCCGTTCGCCTCTCCGACCGTCATTTCTCAATCGGCGGCGACGGAATTATTCTTGTTTGTCCTTCGGAAGTTGCCGACGCAAAGATGCGTATGTTCAACCTCGACGGCAGCGAGGGTATGATGTGCGGCAACGGTATCCGCTGCGTCGGTAAGTTCCTTTACGACCACGGAATGCTCGACATCAAGGAGCGCGACGAGTTCACCGTCGAAACCCTCAGCGGTATCAAGAAGCTCAAGGCTTACACTCAGGACGGCGAGGTTACGAAGCTTCGCGTAGATATGGGCAAGGCTGAGCTCAACCCCGAGCTTATTCCCGTCAAGTGCGACAAGGACAGAATGATTAACGAGAAGGTCAGCATCGGCGGCGACGATTACAACGTAACCTGCGTTTCCATGGGCAATCCGCACTGCGTGGTATTTGTGGATAACGTCGACGGACTTGAAATCGAGAAGATTGGTCCCAGGTTCGAGCACGACCCGATTTTCCCCGAAAGAGTCAACACCGAGTTTGTTAAGGTTCTCAACGACCATACAATTAAAATGAGAGTTTGGGAACGCGGCTCGGGCGAGACCTGGGCATGCGGCACAGGCGCCTGCGCTGTCGCTGTTGCGGCTTGCGAGAACGGCTACTGCAAGAAGGGCGAGGACATCACAATCAAGCTTCGCGGCGGCGACCTTGTTATCAATTACACTGACGACACCGTTTATATGACAGGTGAGGCTACAAGAATCTTCGACGGTGAAATCGAGATTTAAGCACTGGCTATAGGAGTAATCAAAATGAAAATAAACAGCAACTTTGATAATCTTGTTCCCAACTACCTCTTTGCCGAGGTAGCCAAGAGAACTAACGATTTTATCAGCAATAACCCCGACAAAAAGGTAATCAAGCTTGGCATCGGCGACGTTACGCTTCCGCTTCCGCCCGTTGCGGTTGAGGCTATGAAGCAGGGCGCGGAGGAGCTCGGTAAAAAGGAGACCTTCAAGGGCTATCCCGACTATGAGGGTTACGAGTTTGTGCGCAAGGCAGTTTCCGATTATTACAAGAGCTACGGCGTGTCTGTCGCTCCCGAGGAAATCCTGATTAACGACGGCGCAAAATCCGACTCGGGAAACATCGGCGATATTTTCTCCAAGGATAATACGGTTCTCGTTACAGACCCCGTTTATCCCGTATACGTTGACAGCAACATTATGGCAGGCAGAAAGATTATTTACGCTGATTCAAATCAGCAGAACGGCTTTGCCGCTATGCCTGACAACAGCGTGAAGGCGGATATCATCTACCTTTGTTCTCCGAATAACCCCACGGGCTCGGCATACACCTACGACGCGCTCAAGGCGTGGGTTGATTACGCAAACGCTAACGACGCGATTATCATCTACGACGCCGCATACGAAGCGTTCATTACAGAAGATAACTGTCCGCGTTCAATCTTCGCGATAGACGGCGCGAGAACCTGCGCGATTGAGCTCTGCTCGCTCTCAAAGACTGCGGGCTTCACAGGTACACGCTGCGGTTATACCGTAATCCCGAAGGAGCTCGAGCGCGACGGTCACAACATCTATAAGCTGTGGTACCGCCGTGAGGCTACCAAGTTCAACGGCGTTTCGTGGCCTGTCCAGAGAGCCGCGGCTGCTGTTTTCAGCGAGGAAGGTCAGCGTCAGATTAAAGAAAATCTTGCCTATTATCAGGAAAATGCCCGCATTATCGCTTCTGCAATGGACGAGCTCGGCATTTACTACACAGGCGGCAAGAATTCGCCCTACATCTGGCTCAAGTGCCCGAACGGTATGGGCAGCTGGGAGTTCTTTGACTTCCTGCTTGAGAAGGCTAACGTAGTCGGCACCCCCGGCGAAGGCTTCGGAAAGAACGGCGAAGGCTATTTCCGCCTGACATCCTTCGGCGACCGCGAGAACACAATTGAAGCGGTTGAGAGAATCAAGAGGGTTATTTCAAATATCTGAGAATAAAAGTAAGGCTCCCGAAAAGGGAGCCTTATATATTCCGAGCTTTCGGTTTTGCCACTATTTTTAACGTATTCTGTAAACCCGACTTGCTTGTAAACGGCATTTTCGCATGTTATAATACGGTTCGAAAGGAATGAAAAATATGATTTCTTCAAACATCAGATATCTCAGAGCCAAAGAAAACCTGACTCAGGAGGAGTTCGCCGAGCGCTTCGGCGTATCGCGCCAGTCGGTAGCCAAGTGGGAGAGCGGCGATAGCACTCCCGATATCGCCAAATGCCGCGAAATCTGCGTGCATTATGATATCAGCCTTGATACCCTCGTGGACGTACCGCTCTCCGATCAGAATATGAGCGTTGAAACCGACAAGGGAAGATACATCTTCGGTATGACAAAGGTTGGGGAGAGGGGTCAGATAGTTATCCCCAAGAACGCCCGAGAGGTGTTTGATATTCACCCCGGGGACAGACTTATGGTTATGGGAGATACCAATAAGGGCGGCATAGCGCTCGCAAAGGTATCTCTGGGAAGATTTTTCTCGAAACAGTGAGGTAAAAAATGGAAGCAATCAGAACAACCAACCTGGTAAAAAAGTATAAGGAAAAGACCGCTGTCAACAATCTCAATCTGACTGTACACAGCGGCGAGCTGTATGCCCTGCTGGGCGTCAACGGCGCAGGCAAATCGACCACAATCAAGATTCTTTCCTGCCTGACTCAGCCCACCTCAGGCGAGGCTTGCGTGATGGGCCGCAGCGTTACGAAGGAATCCGATAAGGTAAAGGCGATTATGAATGTATCGCCTCAGGAAACCGCCGTTGCCGCGAAGCTCAGCGTTCGCGAGAATCTTGAGCTCATCGCCCGTATCTACGGCTCCGATAAGAAGGACGCCCGCCGCAAGGCGGACGAGATGCTTGACCGCCTTTCGATGCGTGAGATAGAGCGCAGCCGCGCGGCTACTCTCTCGGGTGGCTGGCAGCGCAGATTGAGCATCGCGATGGCTCTTATCACCGAGCCTGAGGTGCTTTTCCTCGACGAGCCTACTCTCGGACTTGACGTGCTCGCACGCAGAGAGCTGTGGAGCGTTATCGAGGAGCTCAAGGGTAATATGACCGTCATCCTGACCACACATTATCTCGAGGAGGCTGAGAGTCTCTCCAATCGTATCGGCATTATGGCTCACGGAGTTCTGTGCGCCGAGGGTACTGCCGCCGAGCTGAAAGAAAAGGCGGGTACCGATGACTTTGAAGAAGCGTTCATCAAGCTTGCGGGGGAGGCATTAAAATGAGAGCTTTAACCTTTGCTTCGCGCAATACAAAAGAAATTACAAGAGACATACTTACGCTGCTTTTCGGCGTAGCGTTCCCGATTGTTCTGCTGGTGCTGCTTTCGGCGATTAATAAGGGTATTCCCTCGGGATACGGTCCCGCTTTGTTTAATATCGAGCAGCTTGCTCCAGGTATAACGGTATTCGGTCTGAGCTTTTTGTCGCTGTTCGCGTCAATGCTCATCGCGAAGGACCGTTCCACGAGCTTTGTGCTCAGACTGTTCACCTCGCCTCTGAAGCCCGCGGACTTCATCATCGGCTACACGCTTCCGTTGCTGCCTATGGCGATTATCCAGACCTTGGTATGCTACGCCGCGGCTCTTTTCTTCGGCTTACAGCTCGGAGTTAACCTGCTTGTCGCAACGGTTGTCAACATCCCGATTGCGGTGGTATTCATTTCGCTGGGACTTCTTTTCGGAAGCGTTCTCAACGAGAAGGCTGTCGGCGGCGTATGCGGCGCTCTGCTGACCAACCTCTCCGCGTGGTTCTCAAACATCTGGTTTGATACCGCGATGGTAGGCGGCGCCTTTGAGGCGTTCGCGAACTGGCTGCCTTTCTCACACGCGGTAAGCGCGGCTAGAGCGGCTGTCGCGGGAGATTACGCGGCTGTATTCCCCGATTTGTGGTGGGTTATCGGCTATGCGGTCGTACTGCTTACTGCGGCGATTGCGGTATTCTCAATAAAGCTTAAGAAAAACTGATATAATAAAGGCTGTCGCGTCAAACTGAGGCACTGCATCAGTAAATTTGCAAATGCATCAGTTTTATTTTGCAAACTGATGCACCCCTAAGCCCAGTGTTTATGCGGGTTTCGGGACTTTTGCATCAG
>ONAL01000024.1:0-371 GCA_900315785.1 uncultured Eubacteriales bacterium | reverse complement strand
GGGTTTCGGGACTTTTGCATCAGTTGCATCAGTTTTTTGGAACATACATAGAGAATAATGAAAAAGTTTCGCGGGGCGGCTCGGGCGGATGGAGAATTTAGGTCGCGGAGAAGCCTTTCATCTCCCGATACCTTCGTGTCCCGAACGTATAAATAATTGATATCAGCCAACAAGAATGACAAACCTGCGCGATAGCCAAGCAAGTCGGCTCTTTTCTCACCAAATGGTGCAGCGAGGGCTCGTTCATATATGTACTAATATAATCTGTTAACAATGATAGTCTATACAAACAGGTCGGGAACGGGAGTTTTCCGGATAACGGAAGCTCAGTTCCCGACCTTAATGTTTTGGAGCTTTGCCCAAGTTTTTTG
>ONAL01000057.1 GCA_900315785.1 uncultured Eubacteriales bacterium | reverse complement strand
TAGTCGGTGCTGAGGTTCGTGCTGTCGGTTACATAGCTCAGCTTATTTTCAAGACAATAGGCTTCGATTTGCTCTCTTGTCTGTTCAATCAGAGGTCGGATTATATTGCCGCGCTTTGGCGGAATTCCGGACGCTCCTGATACTGACGCGCCTCGCGTTATATTGAAAATCAAAGTTTCGGCGTTATCGCTGGCGGTGTGAGCCGTTGCGATTTTTGCGCCTGTTTTTTTTGAAAGCTCTTTGAAAAATGCGTAGCGTTCATTCCGACCGCAAAGCTCCTCGCTGATTCGCTGTGACTTTGAAAGGCTTGGAATATCACGGTGAGCAGTAAATAGCTCAACATTATAATTCTCACAAAGAATTTTACAGAACCGCTCGTCTCGGTCGGCTTCCTCTCCGCGGATTCCGTGATTTAGGTGAGCGGCGTACAATGTCAAACCGTATTGTTCTTTTAAGGAATTAAGAACATGGAGCAAGGAGACAGAATCCGCTCCGCCCGACAGCGCTACAATTATTTTATCGCCGTTTTCAAAGAGTGAAAACTTCTTGTTTGTTCTGAGAACGCGATTAACCATAGCGGTTCTCCACGTTGGTGAAGCGCATGAACTCGCCCTGCCAGTGCAGCTTGACGGTGCTCATTTCGCCGTGTCTGTTCTTTGCTACGATACACTCGCCCGAGTTAACGTCGGTCTGAGGCGCCGCCTGGTCGTCGCCGCCCTCCTTGTCGTAGTAGCCCTCGCGATAGAGGAAAAGTACGATATCGGCGTCCTGCTCGATTGAACCCGAGTCTCTCAGGTCGGAAAGCTGCGGACGATGGTCGGGACGCTGCTCGGAAGCACGGGAAAGCTGTGAGAGCGTGATTACGGGAACGTTGAGCTCCTTGGCTAAGATTTTAAGGCTTCGCGTGATTTCCGAAATTTCATTTACACGGCTGTCGATTCGCCTTGTGCTCGACATGAGCTGGAGGTAATCGACTACAACGAGGTCTATTGTGCGCAGACGTCTGAGCTTTGACTTCATTTCGGTGATCGTCATGCCCGGGGTGTCGTCGATGTAGATATCCGCGTTTTTAAGTACGTCGCTTGCGGGAATAAGGCGGTTCCATTCGTCGTCGTTTAATCTGCCTGTTCTGAGCTTTGTGCCACCTACCATTGCCTCTGAGGACAAAAGTCGGCTTGCAAGCTGCTCGCGCGACATTTCGAGCGAGAAAAACGCGACTGTCTTTTTGCCCGTTACCGCTACGTTTCGCGCTATATTGAGCGCGAAACTGGTTTTACCCATACCCGGTCGGGCGGCTAAGATAATAAGGTCGCTTCGGTTAAGTCCCGTGATTACACGGTCAAGGTCGCCGATTCCCGTTGATACGGGTCTGACGCTGTCGTCTGCCTCGCGGTTGAGCGAGTCAAGTCGGTCAAAGGTCTGCAGAATTACAGAGCTTATGCGCTCAAGTCCGCCCTTTTCGCTTCCGCTGCGGATGTCAAAAAGCTTTTGCTCGGCGGCGTCAATTAGGATCGACGGCTCGTCCTCGGCTGAGGTTGCGTCGTCTATCATCTCGCGTGCCGCCTGAATCAGCCTGCGAAGTCGGTACTTATCCTCGATTATCTTGGCGTAGGATTCGGCGTTTGACACTGAAGGACAGTTTTCTACCAAATCAAACAGGTAGGTTTTGCCCGTTGTTTCGTCAAAGGTATTGTTTAGTTGTAGCTTGTTGAGCAGGGTCACATAGTCGATTGCCTGCCCAAAGTTCATCATGTCCTGCATTTGGGCGTAGATTTGCTTGTGCAAACCTACATAGAAGTAGTCCGGCGTTTTTATGTGGTCGAGCACCTTGTCAAAGACTCCGTTGTCCTTGATGATTGCGCCGAGCACAGCCTGTTCCGCTTCGGGGCTGTAGGGCATTGACGACGAGCCGAACTCGCCGAGATTGTTATTGTTTTCCATAGCTTACCTGTTTGTACTCTCATTGAGCGGTGTTTTATGATTCGCTGACCTGAATATCGATTTTTGCAGAGATGCCCGTATAGAGCTTTACCTCCGCGCTGTAGGTTCCGAATTCCTTGATGTCGCGGTC
>ONAL01000044.1 GCA_900315785.1 uncultured Eubacteriales bacterium | reverse complement strand
TTATTTGTCAAGTCTTTTCGCAAAAAAATTAAAAAATCTTCAAAAAAACAAGGCACCCACTTTTTAATGAGTGTCTTGTTCCTTAACTAAATGATATTGGCCCGAGGGCTCCTTTTTTGTTTGAAAAATATTACGCGAGCTTCGCTTTGAGGTCAACAACGATGAAGCGGATTTCTTTGCCGTTTGCTTCGCTGCTCTCAACTCTTGCCTGCGCGCAGAGCGCAAGCTTCTTCTCAATCCTGGTCTTGTTATTGAGCTCTGCCGTGATTTTTATATCGCTGTCAGCGAGAACAGAGTTGTAGAGTTTCTCAACATTATCGAGGAGCTGAGCTTTTTCTTTCCCGTCGGCGCTGTTTTCGAATTCCTCAAGGCTTTTGTAATTCTTGTTGAGCGAATACAGCCATTTTACGAGCGAGCTGTCTTTTCCGACGTTGCGAAGTGTAAAGGCAATCTCGTTGTTTATTTCTTTGCTCGGCTGAGAACCGTACTCTGCCGTGAATTTATTGAGCGCGATTTTCTCGTGGGTGCTGATGTTATCGGTATTGCCCGACATTTTGTATTTATCAAGCCTTGCGAAATAATCCCTTGTCACCAGAAAGGCTCCGTTTTTCATCGAATAGGTAAGGCTCCTTATGTTATCGCCCTTTACCTCAACGTTAAAATCGGTATGGAAAACGTCAATAATACCGCCTGTTTCGTTTTTTTCGAGATTCACAAGCGAATTGCTCGCGGGAAGATTAGCGATAACCGTGTAGCCGTTTTCGCTGATTTCCGCCGCGTTGGCGGTTATGACAAGGGCGTTTTTTGCGCCGAGGTTCGTAGCGAAAAACGCACCCAAGGCGATTACGAGCGCAAGGCAGGCGGCGATTGCCGCCGCGGGAGCAAAGCGAAATCTGCGCTTTTTCGCGGTCGCGTTTATGAGCATTTCGGCGGTCTGAGCCTTGAAGTTTTCGCTTGCTCTGACCTTGTCGAGCGCGTTTTTGTAGTTCTTCATATTCATTCCTCCGTAAGAATTGTTCTGAGTTTTTCCCGAGCACGATTGAGTCGGGAATTCACCGCCGAGGACTTCTCACCCAGAATATCTGCGATTTCTGCGATTTTGTAGCCCTCGTAATAGTGAAGATAGATAACGTCCCGATACTTCTCGGGAAGGCTTCGTACAGCGTCGAGTGCGGTTTGCTCTTCGGGAGTGAACAGCGGCGGCGCGTCGTCTATCGAAATGATTTCGACCCGCTTTTTGCGGCGGTGTAAATCGTTGCATTTGTTGATTGCCGTTCGGATAACGTACGCCCTCAGCTCCGCTTCGGAGAGCTTTTTCAGGTCCTTTTTCATAAGCGACATAAAAACCTCCTGCGCTATGTCCTGAGCGTCAAAAACGCTGCCCGAGCGCTGATAAGCTATTCTGAGAATTGTATCGGAATATGTGTTTACAATACGGTTTATAAAGTCAACATCGATGTTTTTTCCGTTCATCTTTATCCCCCTTTCACTTATATAACGCTCGGGAACGGCAAATTCTTTCGGAAGGCTGCAAAAAATCGCGCAGCGTGCTGCTGAGCGGACAATACAAATAGTTTTTTGATAGGATTCATCATTACACTAACGCAAGTGATTATACAGTTTGTTGTTCTTTCCTGTCAAAAAAACGGCTGTCGTTGTGACAGCCGTTTGTGCAATATCTTTTTATGCTCTGAAAAGCTTTTTGTTAAGTCCTGTTCTTTCGACAACTGCGGTAAGCGGAAGTCCGAGGACAACCAGCACAGCGAGCTCGCCGAGAGCGACACAGCCGCCCTGATACAGGAAGTCGGTGAAGTTGAAGCTCATACTGCCGACAAAGAAGAAGTCGATTTCGAAGCCGACGATTATGCCGTTGAAGATTGCGGGCATAAGTACGCCGACGATTGGCAGATTCTTGATACGAACATTTCTAAGCGCGTACATCGTGAGCGCCGCGAGAAGCGAAGCAACGGAACCGAAAATCATATCGTAGAAGCCGAGACCTGCGGTAACCGAGCTGATGTTCGCGATAATGCAGCCGAGCGTGAGACCTGGAATCGCGGCGTTCGTGAAGAACGCGAGAACGGTCATAACCTCAGCCACTCTGAACTGAACCGCCATAGAAGCAGTACCGGGGAGAAGCACGTTCTGCCCGATTGTCAGCACCGCGTAGAGAGCAGCGATAACCGCGCTCTGAACGAGGTAATGGGTTGATTTTTTCATTATTAAATTCCTCCGTAGTTTTATTTTAGGTCTGGATATTGCGAACAGACCGCGCAAAGCGCCGAGAGGTATTATAGCATAAGGGAAAGGGTTTGGCAAGGGGTTTTTCAATTCGCAATTCGCAATTCGTAATGCGTAATTCGTAGTTTTTTTCAATAAATGGGATATGAAACTTTTTGAAAGAGCCAGATACATAAGATGCGGACAAGAAAAAAGTCTGTGAGGAACGAACGGTGAGTGGGATATGAAACTCTTGAAAGAGCCAGATACATAAGATGCGGACAAGAAAAAAACCGAAAACGGCTGCCGAATCGGCAGCCGTTCCCGGATTTAGAAGTTTTGAAATTAACGTGAAAACGTGGATGTCTAATTAAGCGTAAGCCTTAGCATACTTCCCTGAACATATTCAGGCGGAAAAGCTTACTTTCGTCTGACGTTTTCTCGCATACCAGAGACGCTTCGGCGATCTTACCGCCCTCGATTAACTGCGTCAAGCCGACAAGCTGTGAAAGCTTGCTCTTGAGGTTAAGTCGGTCACCGTCTCTTGTTACAAGAAAGACGTTTCCCTCGCAGGTATCAAGCACTTTGAGAAACTCAGTTACGTTGATATCGTGCATGTTGAGAATCGGTGTCATCCTATTGCCTCCTTTGTTATGGAGTACCATTTACCATTTGGCAATTTTAATTACGACTTGAATTAATGAAATGAAATGAATTGTGTGAACAGTTTTTTGTAAGTCGTAAGTCAAGCGGACTCTTTACTTGACACTTGTTATTATACTCCGTTTCTCGTGAAAGTCAACAATTTTGTTTCGGCTCGTTTGTGCATTATCACGAAGAAAAAACAAAAATACCCAATCCGTGGTTGTAGGTTTTGTGCAAGTCTCACAACGACCGAGATTGTCAAAATCACCGTTCGACCTTTTGCGAGCCGCCCGTTCGTCAATTTATCCTCTATTTATGAAAAAACAAAAATATTTGTTTTACAGTTTTCACAAAGTTGCAATCTTGATTGAAAGCGAAAAGTGGTGTATAATTAGGAAAACCAGCTTTAAGGAGTGCGTTATGCTTAATACGTTTTACAAGAATTTCAAGAGCGGAACAGATATCCGCGGGGTAGCCGCAGAGGGCGTTAAGGGTCAGGAAGTTAATCTCACAAATGAAGTCGTCGCGAATATGACGAACGGCTTTGCCCTCTGGCTCAGTGAACAGGTTCATAAGCCCGTAAACGAGCTCACCGTATCGGTCGGCAGAGACAGCCGTATCAGCGGTCCGAGGATTATTTCGGTTGTGACCGAGACTTTAAAGGACGCGGGCGTCAGGGTTATCAACTGCGAGCTCGCCTCTACCCCGTCGATGTTTATGACTACGGTTGACCTCGGCGCGGACGGCGCGGTTCAGATTACCGCAAGTCATCATCCGTTCAACCGCAACGGTTTGAAGTTCTTTACACGCGAGGGCGGTCTCGAGGGCAGTGACATTGAGGTTATTCTGGAGCACGCCCAGAACGGCGACAAGCCCGAAAAGGGCGAGGGCGTTATCGAGAACGTCGATTATATGGCTCAGTACAAGGAGCATTTGAAGGATATTATAAGGAAAGGCGTTAACGCCGAGAACTACGACAAGCCGCTCGAGGGCTTCAGAATCGTCGTTGACGCAGGAAACGGCGTAGGCGGATTCTATGCCGAGGTGCTCGAGGATCTGGGCGCAGACACAACAGGCAGCCGTTATCTCGACCCCGACGGAATGTTCCCGAACCACGTTCCCAACCCCGAAAACAAGGAAGCCATGCAGTCGATTTGCGAGGCGGTAAAGGAATCAAACGCCGACTTGGGCGTAATATTTGACACCGACGTTGACCGCGGCGGCGCTGTTGACAGCAGCGGCAACGAGATTAACCGCAACAGGCTTGTGGCTCTGGCGTCGGCGATTGCGCTTGAGGGCAACGACGGCGGAACGATTGTCACCGACTCAATCACATCTAGCGGTCTCAAGGAGTTTATCGAGAAGGATTTGGGCGGCAAGCACTACAGATACCGCCGTGGATATAAGAATGTAATTGATAAGGGTCTGGAGCTCAACGCTCAGGGAATCAACTGTCCGCTCGCGATTGAGACCTCTGGTCACGCGGCTATGCGCGAGAACTATTTTCTCGACGACGGCGCGTACCTCTGCACCAAGATTATCATCAAGAACGCCTGTCTCGTCAGAGAGGGCAAGTCGATAGAGACTCTCACGGCGACGCTCAAGGAACCCAAGGAGGAGACCGAAATCCGATTTGAGATTACCGAGGAGGATTTCAGAGCATGCGGCGAGAGGATTATCGCGGAGCTCACGAGCTACGCGGAGAAAAAGAACGGCTGGATTCTTGCCGACGATAACCGCGAGGGCGTGAGAGTAAGCTTCGGGGAGAACGACGGCAACGGCTGGTTCTTGCTCAGGCTCTCCGTTCACGACCCGATTATGCCGCTGAATATTGAGAGTGACAGCGAAGGCGGCGTGGAAATCATCAAGGAAAAGCTCTACGGCTTCCTCAGAACAGTCAAAGGTCTGAAAATCTGAGCAAAAAACTCAGAACACCCGAAAAACCGCATAAATACTTCGTTTGTGAGGTTTAGTTTTGATTATGCAACCGGGAGTTGCGGCGTTGAAAACCGAAATGTATGGTGTCAACCGAGCGACTTTTTGTATAATGACCTCAGCAAAAACGAAGGAGGAGTAACATAATGAATATCGTAACTGCTAACAGATTACTTGACTACAGAAAAAAGAATAACCTTTCTCAGGAGGAACTTGCCGAGAAGATAGGCGTAAGCCGTCAGGCGGTTTCCAAGTGGGAGCGCGCCGAGGCTTCGCCCGATACGGACAACCTCATCAAGCTTGCGGAAATCTACGGAGTATCGCTCGACGAGCTTATCAAAGGTGAGAACGAAAAGACAGAAAAGGCTGATTTCCCTCAGCCCGACGAAAACACAAACTATGTCGAGCATGAACGCGTTTCCTTTAAAAAGGGAATCCACGTCCACAGCAAGGACGGCGAAAAGGTGGACGTCAGCTTCAGAAACGGCGTTCACGTTGAGTCAAAGGACGGCTCTCGCGTTCACGTCGGATTTGACGGAGTATATGTTCACGACGGCGAAAAGGTAAGAGCCTACACCGACGAGAACGGTCACGTTATGGTTGACGAGGAGCTCGAACACAGAAGGCACAGAAAGAAGGTCGCAAACCTCATTCCCATGTGGGCAATCGCACTTGCCGCGTTCTTTATCTGGGGATTTTCGGGCGTGATGTGCGGCTGGGCGCTTTCGTGGGTTTGCTTCCTCGCAATTCCGATTTACCACTCGCTGGTTGACGCGATTTTCAGCAGAAACCCTAACCACTTCGCGTACCCCGTGCTCTGCGTTGCGTTCCAGATGATTGCAGGCTTCCTGTTCGGCGGCTGGGCATGGAGCTGGATAGCGTATTTGACAATTCCCGTTTACTACGGAATCTGCACGGTGATAAAAAAAGGTGAAGAATAATTTAAGAGGCTGACCAAAACGGTCAGCCTCTTTCATATTGAAGTTGGTATAAAGCCGCAGTCTCGTACCTGTACGTTTGATAGGGAGACTCCAACGACTAAACGCTAAATGCTAAATGCCAAATGCTAAATTCTCACCCGACCTTGATTCTGAAATAATCGTCAAGCAGATACATCTTCTCGTCGCCGAAGTCGTAGTAAATCTTAATCTTCACCTTTGCCGTACCCTCGCCGACAGCTTCAATTCTGACGTCCGACTTGGTCTTTTCAGCCTCGACAACGTCCTCGTCGCTGCTCGTCGCGGATACGCTGAGCTCGCTCATAGCTTCAGCGAGAATCAGCCTTGTGTTTCCGCCTATAAGGTCGAGGAACATCTCGGTGTCCCCCACCTGCATCTCAAGGTCGTAAACAGGGTCGTCGCTGACATAGACGCGGTACTTCTCGTTAATCTCCATCTCAGGGGACTTAAGTCGGATGTAGGTGTAGCCGGCCTTGATACCCGTTATCTTGACCTGATAGGTTCCGTCCGACTTCTTGGCGGCGGTAACGGCGGCAACAGAGCTGTTGTCAGAGGTAATTGTCGCCTTGCTGTCAACCCCCTTCATATTGGAGTAGGTCGTGGAGAGACCCGTGTAATTCTCGCCGACCTGCACGCCGAGGTCGTAATTGTGGTAGAAGGTTGTGCCCGAATCATCCGATTTCGGAGACTTTATCGAGCCGTTGTACGCGACAATATAATATTTGCAGCGTTCGCCCTTTGAGAGGGTCTTGTCGTCATAGTAAAAGACCGTGATGCCCATATACTTTGTAGTATGGAACTTTCCCTTCGTAACCTGAGTGAACTTGCCGTTCTTTCCGACAGAGCGGTACACTATGTATCCCTTCGCGCCGTTCACGGATGTCCAGAGAACCCTCACGCCCTTGTAATCGTCAGTGTGGGTATACATACACATAGTCGGCATAAGCGCGCCGAACTTGGCAGAAGCTGAGGAGAACGCGCTCTTGGAGCCGCCGTTCACGGCTCTGACCTTGAAGCGGTAATAGTTGCCGTCCGAGAGCTCAAAAAAATCGTCGTCATAATGCGTAGCTTTTATTGTATCAAATGTGTTGAGCTTCCTGAATTTGCCCGTCTTTGAGCTGCTGAGCTTCGCGTAATAAATCTCATAGGACTTTGCGCCCGCCGCCTTTTTCCAGCTGATTCTCACGACGTTGCCCTTGTTCTGAAGCTGTACAGCCTTAACGCCTGTCGGAGCGGCTACGCGGACGATAGACTTCTGAGCCGATACAGCGCTGTCGGAGCCGCTGACCGCCTTGACTGTGTAGACGTACTTTTTGCCTGCCTTCGCCTTCGTGTCGGTAAAGGTGTTTGCGGTGACGGTTTTGAGGTTTGAGAAGCTCTTAGCGGTGCTGAGCTTATGCGCTACTACGTACTTTTTGGCGGAGCTCACCTTGTTCCAGCTGAGCTTGACGCCCTTTGTGTCGTTGCTCACTTTGAGCTTAGGCGCGCTGAGAGCAAACGCCGAAACAGCGGAAACACCGAACATTGTCGCGATAATCGCCGCGGCGCAGATTAATGATAATAACTTTTTCATAATATCTCCTTGTATTATATAGTAGTAGTTATTAGAGTCCCTCTTCAAGGACTTATGCTATACTGTAATAGATACTGTGGATTAGTTTCATCCTCCTTTTGGTATCAGTCTGCTATCCTGATAATATAGACGCAGCAGAGGAGAGTTTTCAGAGTAAAAACCTAATAATTTATCCCAAAAAGCTGATATTCTCCCAGTCGAGCTCCGCGGTGTTCATTGCGGGCTTTGCGAGGGGGATTTTTTTGCCGTTTCTCACAAACAGCGGAACCTCGTTCAGCGCTACCTCGATGTAATGAAGTCCTTTTTCGAGCGGCTCTTCCGTTATTCTCTCTCCGCTGAGCAGATAAAGCGTCATCGGCTCAGGAAGGTAGACGTTCCTTCCGCTCTTGTTTTGTTCATAAACTGGAGCAATCATACACTCGTCGGAGAGCATAAGCTGGTCCTCGACCTCTCGGGCGATTTTGTCGTCGGGATAGTCGAACGCTAGAGGTCTGAACAGCATATCGTCGGTGTCGCTCGCCTTGCGGAAAGCGCTGTAAAGATACGGCAAGAGCCTGTAGCGGACAGCCAGAACGTCCGAAAAGTCCTCAACATTCTCGAAGTTATACGCTTCCTGAGCTCGGGTTCCGAGAGCTCGGTGATTACGCATAAGTGGAGTGAAAACTCCGAGCGCAAGCCATCTGAGGAGCAAATCACGCGTGACGTTGTTGTTGAAACCGCCGATATCTGCTCCGCAGTAGAGATAGCCGCACATACTTGCGGACGGCAGAAGCTTCAGATTAAGCAGAATATGCGACCACCAGCTGAAGTTGTCGCCGAACCAGATTCCGCTGTAGCGGTGTGTGCCGATATATGAGGCTCGGGAGAACATCAGAATCTTCTCCTTGCCGTATTTTTCCTCAAAATATTCCGAAGCGGCGCGCGTCATAAACGCTCCGTAAATGTTGTGGACGTCCTTGTGACAGACGCGTTTGCCGTCAAGGTTATGATAGATTGAGCAGTAATCGTCGTAGCTGTTCTGCATTCCGAAAAGCACGTTTCGCATCTCGAAAAATCCGCCGATATCCATTGTATCGGGAGTAATCTGCTTGAGCTTTGCGACGGCTTTCTCAAGTCCGCGCTTTGAGTAGAACAGCGCGGGCTCGTTCATATCGTTCCAGAAACCGTCAATTCCGCAGCGCAGAAGCGCCTCGTACTTGGAGCCGAACCAGCGGCGCGCGTCGGAGTTGAGGAAGTCGGGCAAGCCGACGATTCCCGGCCAGACGCCGCACTCAAACTCTTTGCCGTCCTTATCAGTGCAGAAATAGCCTTTTTCGTGACCCTCGTCGTAGACGGAGTAGCCCTTTTCACGCTTTACACCCGCGTCGATAATCGGGACAAGGTGAATGTTTTCGCGCTTCATACTGTCGACAAAGGCTTGAAAATCGGGAAACCGCTCGCTGTTTACGGTGAAGTCCTTGAAGCTGTCCATATAGTCAATGTCCATATAGATTGCGTCGAGCGGAAGCTTGTTCTCTCTGTGGCGGTCACGGACGGTATAAAAATCCTCCTGAGTCGCGTAACCCCAACAGCTCTGCTGATATCCGAATGCCCAACGCGGCGGAATGTAGCTTTTGCCGATGATTTTTCTGAACTGAACGACCATATCGCGCTGATTTTTGCCGTAAATAATGTAGACATCCGCGTCGTTTCCGTCGAGAGTAATGACTGCTCGGTCGGGCTTATCGTAGCCCAAATCCCATTCGACCTTGCCCGCAAAGTCGACAAAAAGAGCGAAGCGGTCGCCGACAACGATGAAGTTGTGCGAGCCGTAGAGCGCCTTTTTGTCCTCGGTATGGTTGGTCTCGTCGGAGCACCAGCTCTCGTAAGTCCAGCCGCGTTTGTTGATTCCGCGAATCGCTTCGCCGAGACCGAAAATCATTTCGTCCGAGAGCAAGTCAAAGCTGATTTGAAGTCTCTCCCCTGTTTTGAGCTCCAGAGGAAACGACAAAATGTCCTCGCTCTTTATTTCTGCGATAACCGCGTTTGTGTCTATCGGTAAACCGAATGTGTATTTTCTAATCATAAAAACTCCTAACCCACTATGTAACTGTCCTTGAACTTGTACGAATTCACGTCGGAACCGCTGAGATAATACGCAGTGTAGTTCTCGCTGATTACGACGTCGCCTGTTTTTTCGTCGGCGTTTGAGCTGTTGCTGAAAACGACAAAGTTGTGGCGCTGATTCGTGGTTGTGTACTTGTAAATCTTCTTTCCGTTGCTGTTCTTGCCCACTTGACACTCCACACGGCTAAAGCCGTGGGATTCTTGTTTCAACGATTACAGCGAGTACAACTCAAAAAGTGTAGCTCGGCTTACACAATCTCCACAAGC
>ONAL01000016.1:34368-44693 GCA_900315785.1 uncultured Eubacteriales bacterium | reverse complement strand
CTGCTCAAAAATTCAGTTATTATGCGGCTTTTGGCTTAGCCGAAATATCTCTTAAGAAGTCCCGCAAAGCCCGCGCCGTGTCAAGAATTAACGCATATCGAGACGCTCGAAAACAAGTGTTGCCTGAATACGATCACCTCCGCCGAAGCCTTTACTGCCTCCGTTGGAAGTGGACATAGTATGAAGTCGGTAGCCTTTTGCAACTTGGTTGTTGATGACATTTTCTAAGTCAGTTAAGTTGCCGGATCCAGTGCCCAAAAACTTTTCTTTTAATGTTACTTGCATAACAATATAGGGTAAGTCTTGACCTGAAGCATTAGAAAAGCGAGAAGCATGCATCCATTGAGAAAAGAACTGCTGCTGATCCGGAGTTTTTTTGGTACTGGCGACATCAGCTATTTTTGCTCCGCAAGCGACACAGAAAGTGCTGTTATCGTTTACAGGCTTACCGCACTTAGTACAGAAGTTCATATTACAGCCTCACTTAGCCGAAGTATCTCTTAAGAAGTCCTGCAAATCCCGCGCCGTGTCGAGCCTCGTCCTTTGCCATTTCGTGAACTGTGTCGTGGATAGCGTCGAGGTTCTGAGCCTTTGCTCTCTTTGCAAGGTCAAACTTACCAGCGCAAGCGCCTGCCTCAGCCTCAGCTCTCATTCTGAGGTTCTTCTCTGTGGAGTCTGTGAGAACCTCACCGAGGAGTTCTGCGAACTTAGCTGCGTGAACAGCCTCTTCAAAAGCGTACTTTTCAAAAGCAGCTGCAACTTCGGGATAGCCCTCGCGGTCTGCAACTCTTGCCATTGCAAGGTACATACCGACCTCGCTGCACTCGCCGTTAAAGTTGTCTCTTAAATCCTTGATGATTTCCTCGTCAACGCCCTGAGCCTCGCCGAGAATGTGCATTGTAGCGTAGCCAGCGTCCTCCTTGAGTTCGTTGAACTTAGCGGCAGGAGCCTTACAGATAGGGCACTGCTCGGGAGCAGCGTCGCCCTCGTGAATATATCCGCATACTGTGCAAACAAATTTTTTCATTGGTTAAAAACCTCCTTTTTTTATTTAGTATATCATAACATTAAACAGTGTTTTTGTAAAGCGGTTTTTGTGTACTGTGTAATATTTTCTCGGTATATGAATATAATTTACCACTATATTCAGAAAGGATTTTTATTATGCCGAATATCTATCTCAGCCCTTCCTTACAGGAATGGAATCCGTACGTTGACGGAGGTAATGAGGAATACTATATGAACCTCATTGCGGACGCTATGGAGCCTTACCTCAAATCAAGCGGAATCAACTTTACGCGCAACTCTCCCGATATGACCCTCAGACAGGCGATTAATCAGAGCAACGCGGGCAATTATGATTTGCACTTAGCCATTCACTCTAACGCCTCGGGTGAGAACAACGCAGGTAAAAACAGGGGAGTTGAGGTCTATTATTATCCCACAAGCTCCAAGGGTCAGGGGTTTGCCGAGACCTTGGCGACGAATTATTCCGAGCTTTATCCAGACCCTGACCGCGTAAAGACAATTCCGACGACCACCCTCGGCGAGCTCAGACTCACAAAGGCTCCAGCCGCTCTTATCGAGGTTGCTTTCCACGATAATATCGACGACGCTCGGTTCATCAGAAGCAACATAGGAGAGATTGCAAAGAACCTCGCTAAGTCCGTAGCGGAAACCCTCGGCGTTCCGTTCAAGGAGCCTTGAAAAATACTCCGTTTATGGTATAATAGACGTATCTGTACAAAAAGGAAGTGTATCTATGACACCCGAAATCAAGTCTATGATAGAAAAAACTATGGAAAACCTCAGACGAAATAATATCAAACCTTATTTTGTCGAGACTAAGGAGGACGTTCTTCCTCTCGTAAAAACTCTGATTAACGAGGGAGATACCGTTTCAAACGGCGGTTCTATGACCCTCAAGGAAACAGGAGTTATGGACGAGATAAAGAGCGGAAAGTACAACTACCTCGACCGTGCCCGTGAGGGTATCACCAGGGAAGAAGTCGAGCAGGTTTACCGCGACACATATTCCGCCGACGTTTACTTTGCGTCATCAAACGCGATTACCGAGAGCGGTTATCTCTATAATGTTGACGGAAACTCAAACCGTGTTTCCGCGATACTTTACGGACCCAAGAGCGTTGTGCTTGTTTGCGGTTATAACAAGATTGTCAAGAACATCGACGAGGCTGTCGAGCGTGTAAAGACAATCGCTGCTCCGCCCAACTCTGTCCGCCTCAACTGCGGTACCTACTGTGCCGAGACAGGCAAGTGCGTTTCGCTTAATAAAGAAAATCCCGAAATCTGCGACGGCTGTCACGGTTCGGGAAGAATCTGCTGTAATTATGTAATCTGCGCTCAGCAGCGCCACGTTGACCGTATCAAGGTCATCATCGTAGGCGAAAAGCTCGGATACTAAAAGCTCAGCTCCCCTTGGGGAGCCGAGCTTTGCGACTTTCAAAGCTTTGCTTTATCTGTCGCAATTCTGCGAGCTCTTGTTGTCGCAGTTCTGGGAGTTCTTGTTATCACAGTTCTGCGTGTTTTTGTTATCGCAGTTCTGAGAGCTCTTCTTGTTCTGGTTCTGCTTGTTGTGTTTATCCTGATAATTACTCACGGTAATCACCTCCTCGTTCGTTTCTAGTTTGTACCGATTTTGTCAATATATACATATGAAAGATTTTCTTGAAAGAATGAAATCGCTGCTCGGCGGCGAGTTCGACGCTTGGCTAAAATTTTATAACAGCGATGACGTTTTCCGCGGACTGAGGGTCAACACCCTCAAGTGCAGTGCGGACAAGCTCAGAGAGCACATCGGTTTTGAGCTCAGACAAACTCCGTTCTGTCTTGAAGGCTTTTATATTCCGTCGGATATTTCGGGTATAGGCAATCTGCCGCTGCACCATGCGGGAGCCTTCTATGTTCAGGAGCCGTCCGCGACCTCTGCGGTCACAATGCTCGGTGTAGAAAAGGGTGACAAGGTGCTTGACCTTTGCGCTGCTCCTGGCGGCAAGAGCACTCAGATTGCCTCGGCTCTCGGCGGAGAAGGTCTTTTGTGGAGCAATGAGATTGTCAGGAACAGAGCTATAATTCTTTTATCGAATATTGAACGAATGGGCGTGAAGAACGCCGTTGTCTCCAACTGCCGTCCCGATATCCTCTGCGACAAGCTGACGGGCTATTTTGACAAGGTGCTCGTTGACGCTCCGTGCAGCGGAGAGGGAATGTTCCGCAAGAACAGCGCGGCTGAGGAATGGAGCGCGGAGCACGTCAAAAGCTGCGCAGACCGTCAGCTCAAAATCCTCAATTCCGCAAAGCGCGCGCTGAAGCAAAACGGAGTTATGGTTTATTCGACCTGCACGTTCTCACGCGAGGAGAACGAGGGAGTTGTTGAGGAGTTCCTTAAACAGAATCCTGACTTTGAAATTGAGGACAGCGGCGTAAGCTTCGGAAGACCGACCCTTGACTACGCAAGACGTATTTTCCCGATGGACGGCGGCGAAGGACATTTTGCCGTTCGGCTTAGAAAAAACGGCGCGGAAATGTCTGTGCCCGAGGTCAGGAACAACCCATCAAAGCTTCCCGATTTTGCCGAGGACTTTATCGGCGAATGCTTCAGGGACAAGCCCTTCGGCGAGAGCTTTGAGCTAAGGGATAATAAGATATACGCTTTTGATAAGCCTTTGCCAGATACGCGCTCGCTTTCAATTCTCCGAAAGGGTGTTATCCTCGGCGAGGTGAAGAAAAACCGCGTCGAGCCTCACCACTGCGCGTTTATGGCATTGAAGCCCGAGGAATGTACAAGCTTTATCGACCTCGATACAGACAGCGAGGATATCCGAAAGTTTCTGCACGGCGAAGAGCTTTCCGTAAGCGCAGACCTCAAGGGCTATACCGCGGTATGCGTTAACGGAATCACCGTCGGTTTCGGTAAAGCGTCGAACGGAAAGCTCAAGAATAAATACCCGAAGGGGCTGAGAACCTTATGAAAAGACTATCTGATATAGGCACAATTAAAGACATACTTTCGCGCTACGGTTTCAGCTTCTCCAAGGGCTTGGGACAGAACTTTCTGATAAACCCGTCCGTCTGTCCGAGAATGGCTGATTTCTCGGGAGCAGGCGAAGGGGTAGGAGTAATCGAGATTGGTCCGGGTATCGGCGTACTCACTCAGGAGCTTTGCCTGAGAGCCGACAAGGTTGTCGCCGTAGAAATCGACAAGAGGCTTTTGCCTGTGCTCGAAGAGACCCTGTCCGATTTTGATAACCTCAAGGTTGTCAACGCCGATGTTATGGAGCTCGATCTATCTGAGCTTATCGAAAATGAATTCAAGGGTATGCGCGTGGTTGTCTGCGCCAACTTACCATATTATATAACCTCTCCCGTAATTATGAAGCTGCTCGAGGACAAGCTCCCCGTTGAAGCGATTACGGTT
The DNA here is from genome assembly GCA_900315785.1 of uncultured Eubacteriales bacterium. Lineage (GTDB taxonomy): Bacteria > Bacillota > Clostridia > Oscillospirales > Acutalibacteraceae > Ruminococcoides. Next base: position 40,255 of record ONAL01000016.1, on the reverse strand, counting down.
ATGGTTCAGAAGGAAGCCGCTCAGCGCATTTGTGCCGAGGTTGGCTCGCGTCAGGGCGGAGCAGTAACCGCCGCTGTGAATTACTACTGCGAGCCCGAGCTTCTGTTCAATGTTTCCGCGGGTTCGTTTATGCCCGCTCCGAAGGTTGATTCCGCAGTAATCAGGCTGAATATCTATAAAGAACCCAAATACAAGCTCCGAAACGACCGTGATTTCTTCAAGGTTGTCAAGGCTTCGTTTGCACAGCGAAGAAAAACGGTATTAAATTCAATAAGTTCGTCTTTAGGGCTTGAAAAAAAGGTGGTAAATGAGTTATTATTAGAGAGTAAGGTCAGTCCGACAGCGAGAGCCGAAAAGCTCTCAATGGACGATTTTGTCAGAATAGCGGAAAGGATATCCGATTATGAATAAGAGAACGGTGTTGTTTATAATAGCTGCCTCGCTTTTCGGGTTTGCTGTTTTGTCTCTGATTCTGGCAATGGGCTTTCACGCGTATTTCAGCGACGGCTTTGTGTTAGCCTCTGTTGTTGCGGGCGCGTCTGCCTTTGCTTCGCTTCTGTCTGTAATATTTGCGTGCCTTACGGAAAAGGGGGATAGCCGTGAAAAACACAAGGATTAAGGATTTGTCCGTGTTTCAGAAAGTGATGATTATCTTTGTTCCGATAATCGTGCTCTTGCTTATTGCGTCTATAGTTATTTTTATGGCGATGATGATTACGCACAACTTCGGCGGCTTTGGATTTTTCAGCCCCGGTAATATAGTAATCATTATGGCTCTCTGCTCAAGCGTCCTCGCGATTGTCGGTATCATCTTCGCAATCGTCAGTGCGGGCAGGGAAGATGACGACGAGGAATAAACGAGGAGGGTAACAATGAAGGTTAAAATCATTTCCGACAGCACCTGCGATTTATCGCCTGAGCTTATCAAGAAGTATGATATCGAGATTCTGCCGCTTTACGTCAATATGGGCGACAAGGTCAGAAAGGACGGACTTGAGGTAAAGCCTGAGGACATCTATGATTATGTGTCCAAAACAGGTATTCTTCCCAAGACCGCTGCGCCGAACCTCGGCGACTATCTTGATTTGTTCGGCAAGTGGCATCGAGAGGGCTATTCCATAGTCCACTTTAATATCAGCGGAGAGTTTTCGAGCTCCTACAATACCGCTTGTATGGCTGCCGAAGAAATCGGCGACGTCTTTGTTGTTGACTCCAGAAATCTCTCCACAGGTCAGGGACTTGTGGTGCTATACGGTGCGGAGCTTGCCGCCGAAGGCAAATCCGCCGAGGAAATCAAAAAAGCCTGCGACGCAATCACTCCCAACGTCGAGGCGAGCTTTGTGGTCGACAGTATCGACTATCTGAGAAAGGGAGGCCGCTGCTCGGCTGTTGCGGCGTTAGGCGCTAACCTTCTCAAGCTCAAGCCCTGCATTGAGGTTATCGACGGCAAAATGACTTCGTCAAAGAAGTTCAGGGGAAATATCGACAAGGTTATTCTCCAGTACGTTGACGAAAGACTCAGAGACCGCAAGGATATTATTATGAAGCGTATCTTCATTACACATACTAAGTGTAACCCCGAAACCGTCAGAGCGGTACGCCGCAAGATTGACGAGCTTATGCCTGGTTTTGCTGAGGTTCTTGAGACAACCGCGGGCTGTACCGTAACCTCACACTGCGGACCTCAGACGCTCGGAGTTCTGTTTATCCGCGAGGGCTAAAAAAAGCTTTGACTTTTTACCTCGCTTGTGATATAATACCAAATGTTAGGCCATTACGCGGATTTTGGATTAAGCCGCAAAGCGGATTTTCACAGCCTTCTTCTGCGTGTGAGCAAATTTATTGAAAAGGTGGAAAAACAATGTTACCCGAAGAAAAACAGGCTATAATCGCCGAGTACGCTACTCACGAGGGAGACACAGGTTCTCCCGAGGTTCAGATCGCTCTTCTCACAAAGAGAATCAACGATTTAACCGAGCACCTCAAGATTCATAAGAAGGACCATCACTCAAGACGCGGTCTTCTTAAGATGGTTGGTCAGAGACGTTCTCTCCTCAAGTACCTCACAAAGGTAGACATCGAGAGATATCGTTCAATCATCAAGAGATGCGGTATTCGTAAGTAAGTTGATTTTAGGGCAGGCGGTTTCCGTTTGCCCTATATTGCGTTTATTACAGGGTTAGAAAACGCTTTAGCGGTAAAACGAAACGGCAATTTTTACCGCTTTACCGTTTGGTTTTATTGCTTAAGTGTTTCGAAATCCTGACTATTATATTGAGAAATATCTCAGAAAGGATTTGTTTATGAACAAGAAAATGGAATTTCCGAATTACAGAACATTCGAAACCGAGTTTGCGGGTCGTCCCCTCGTTGTTGAGACAGGTAAGATGACTCAGCTCGCTAACGGCGCCTGCCTCGTCCGCTACGGCGAGACAGTTGTACACGTTGCCGTTACAGCTTCCGCAAAGCCCAGAGACGGCATCGACTTCTTCCCGCTGTCAGTTGACTATGAGGAGAAGCAGTACGCTGCAGGCCGTATCCCCGGCTCATTCTTAAAGCGTGAGGGTCGTCCTTCAGAGAAGGCTATCCTTACTTCACGTGTTATTGACCGTCCTATCCGTCCGCTTTTCCCCAAGGATATGCGCAACGACTGCTCCGTAGTCGCTACGGTAATGGCTGTTGATATGGACTGCTCACCCGAGATTGCCGCTATGATCGGTACATCTATCGCTATCTCTATCTCCGACGTTCCGTGGAACGGTCCCATCAGCGGATGTTCCGTAGGTCTCGTTGACGGCGAAATCGTCATCAACCCCACCGAGGAGCAGAGAAAGGTCAGCGATATGGCTACAACCGTTGCTTCCACAAGCGAGCGTATCGCTATGATTGAGGCAGGCGCAAACTGCGTTGACGACGAGACAATGTACAACGCAATTATGGCAGGTCACGAGGCTAACCAGAAGATTATCGAGTTTATCAACGGAATCGTTGCTGAAATCGGTAAGGAGAAGTTCTCCTATCCCTCAAACGAGCCCGACCACGATATGTTCGAGGCTATCTACAACTTTGCCGAGGCTGACGTTAAGGTTGCTCTCGACACTGATGACAAGACTGTACGTGACGAGCGTCTCAAGCCCATCTATGAGGCTGTTCACGAGAAGTTCGACGAGGAATATCCCGAGTGCGAGGCTAAGATTGACGAGTGCCTCTACAAGACCCAGAAGACTATCGTTCGCCGCTGGCTCCTCGACGAGCAGAAGCGTGTAGACGGCAGAGGTATGGACGATATCCGTCCTCTCGCTTCCGAGGTCGGCGTTCTCCCCAGAGTTCACGGCTCAGGTATGTTCACAAGAGGTCAGACTCAGGTTCTCACAATTGCTACTCTCGGTTCTGTTGCCGAGAAGCAGCTTCTTGACGGACTTGACGGTGAGACTGAGAAGAGATATATCCACCACTACAACTTCCCGAGCTATTCCGTAGGCGAGACAAAGCCCAGCCGCGGTCCCGGCCGTCGTGAAATCGGTCACGGCGCGCTTGCAGAGAGAGCTCTTCTTCCCGTAATTCCTTCTGTTGAGGAATTCCCCTATGCTCTCCGTCTCGTTTCCGAGGTTCTTTCCTCGAACGGTTCCACATCACAGGGTTCTGTCTGCGGTTCCACACTTGCTCTTATGGACGCAGGTGTTCCGATTAAGGCTCCCGTAGCTGGTATCTCCTGCGGTCTTATCACCGAGGGCGAGAGATGGATGACAATGGTTGATATCCAGGGTCTCGAGGACTTTTTCGGCGATATGGACTTCAAGGTAGCAGGTACTCACGAGGGTATCACAGCTATCCAGATGGACCTCAAGATTTCGGGACTTCTCCCCGAGATGGTAAAGGAAGCGCTTGAAAAGACTCACAAGGCTCGTAACTATATCCTCGACGAGGTTATGCTCAAGGCTATCGCAGAGCCGCGTCCCGAGCTCTCCAAGTATGCTCCCAAGATGTTCACAACAACAATCCCTGCCGACAAGATTTCCGAGGTTATCGGTAAGTCAGGTAAGGTTATCAAGGAAATTCAGGCTCAGTGCGAGTGTAAGGTTGATATCGAAGAGGACGGCGAGTTCGGTAACGTATTCATCGCAGGTATCGACGCTGACAAGTGCCGCAGAGCTCTCGATATGATTCAGACAATCGCCAACGATCCCGAGCCGGGCGCAATGTTCTATGGCAAGGTTACCCGCATTATGGATTTCGGCGCGTTTGTTGAAATCGCTCCCGGTAAGGAAGGTCTTTGCCATATCAGTCAGCTCGACGTTAAGCGCACAAAGAACGTAACCGACGTTGTAAACGTAGGCGACGTTATCCGCGTTAAGGTTCAGGAGATTGACGACAAGGGCAGACTTAACCTCAGCCGCAGAGATGTTCTCATTGAGGTTGACGGCTTAGTTCCTGAGAACGACCCTGAGGAGGACAAGAAGAATTCCCGTCCCCGCAGAGGCGGACACGGCAGAGGCGACCGTCGTCCCAGACGTGACTGATAAAACTTAAAACTTGATTTAGCTCCGACTTCGGTCGGGGCTATTTTTTTGCCTTGTTATAATTCTAATACAGAATTAAAACAGCAAAAATAAAAAAATTCGAAAAAACTTTTTCAGAATTTGCACAAAACTATGCAAAATTTGGCTTTTTTTAGGGGTTATATAGAGGGACTTTTAAATCTCTCTGAAATAATCGAAAGGAGGATTATATGGCAAGGCTCACCAAAAAGGAACGAAGCTTCTGTATCGGTTTTATCAACTCAGGCGATATCGATTTTGCCGAGAGGTACTCGGGACTTGATAACGGCAGAGAGCTGTTGTGCCGTGAGGAAATCCGTGACGAACTCAGGAGGTTATCTGACGTATTTAATGAGAGCGTGGCTTACACAGCGAGCGCGGGGCTTAAAAAGCTCGCTATGGGAAGCGTGGCTGACGCGGTTTCACTTTTATATAAAGAGAAACCAGATCACGACGTTCTTGAAAAAATGGATTTGTTTTTGGTCTCGGAAATCAAGCGCAAGGACAACTGTGTCGAAATCAAGTTTTTTGACCGCTTCAAGGCGTTATGCGAGCTTATGAAACTGAGTGGAAACGATACTCGTGCAAGTTCCTTTTATGACGCTCTTATGATGGGAGCCGAAAGCCTGAACAGAGATGGAGATTAAAAGCTTTTCCAAACGTCAGATGCAGGCTCTCACATGGTGGCTTAACCCGCGTTACCGCGACAGGGACGCGCTTATTTGCGACGGCGCTGTCAGGTCGGGCAAGACGTTCTGTATGTCGATAGCCTTTGTGATGTGGTTGTCCGCGTGCTTTGACGGTCAAAGCTTCGCAATTTGCGGCAAGACAATCACTTCCGCGAGACGCAACATCATTACTCCGCTTATTCAGACACTTAAAGAGCTAGGTTTTTCGGTCAGTGAAAAGCTCAGTGACAACACTGTCACAGTCTCGTATAACGGCAGAGTAAACAGGATTTATATCTTCGGCGGCAAGGATGAAAGCAGCGCGGCGCTTATTCAGGGAATGACTCTCGCGGGAGTTCTGTTTGACGAGGTCGCGCTTATGCCGAGGTCCTTTGTGGAACAGGCGCTGGCAAGATGTTCTGTTGATGGCAGCAAGTTCTGGTTTAACTGCAATCCCGAGTATCCCTCGCATTGGTTCTACCGCGAATGGATAAAGCGTCAAAAGCAGCGCAAGGCTCTGTATCTGCATTTCACAATGCGCGACAATCCGTCGCTTTCAAAGCGCACAATCGCACGTTATGAGCGAATGTACAGCGGAGCCTTTTATGAGCGTTTCGTGCTGGGCAGATGGGTAGCGGTCTCGGGAGCCGTCTATCCTTTTATGAAGGACAGCTCCTTTGT
>ONAL01000016.1:0-34336 GCA_900315785.1 uncultured Eubacteriales bacterium | reverse complement strand
AAGCTCCCTCGGGGCCGCTTGAGGACTATGTAGTTTCAGTCGATTACGGCACCGTTAATCCCGCGTCCTTCGGACTTTGGGGTTTTAAGGAAGGTATATGGTACAGAATTGACGAGAGCTACTTTGATTCCCGCAGGGAGGGTTATCAGAGAACTGACGAGGAGCACTACAACGCTCTGCTCGAGCTTATCGGCAACCGAAAGGTAAGAGCTGTGGTTGTTGACCCTTCGGCGGCGTCCTTCATTGAGCTAATCAGGCGAAAGGGCGAGCTTAGCGTAACTCCTGCCGATAACGACGTGGTTAACGGTATACGCAAAACCGTCAACGCGCTCAAAAACGGCGAGGTCAAAATCTGCGACAATTGCTCGGACAGTATCCGCGAGTTCTCACTCTATCGTTGGGACGAGAGGGGCGAGGACAGACCAATCAAGGAAAACGACCACGCTATGGACGACATTAGGTACTTTGTCTCCACAATTCTTAACAGCGGCGACTGCGTAGCCGCAATTGCCGCCAAAAGACACTAAAAGCCTTTAGATTGGAGGTAAGAATGAATTTCTTTAAAAGAAATAAAAAAGAGACGGAGGAAATTCCCGTTCTGCCGTCTCCACAGTCCTCAATCTCGCGCGGAGAGCTTCCTTTGCTCAGGAACTACTCTCCGCTCAGGCGCAGCGAGATTGAGCTTTATAAATCGCTCAGACAGTCAGTTCCGATTATCGACGCGGCTCTCGACAGAATCGTCAGACTTGTCGGCGACTTTGAGGTTATCCCTGAGGATTCACGCGCCAAAAAGCCGCTCAAGGATTTTCTTGACAACGTCCTCTGCGCAGGCGGTAATCACGGAATTTACCCCTTTATCATTACCTATATCAACGACCTTCTGACCTACGGAGAGGCTGTAGGCGAAATCGTCCTGAGCAGTGACAATTCCACGGTAGACGCGCTTTATAACGCGAGCCTCAAGGACGTGAGCATTAAGGGCGACGGAAGCCCGCTCAATCTGATTGTCTGTCTCAACGACGGCAATAACACGCCCGCGGAGTTTCAGGAGCTTATAATGCCCACACTTATGAATCCCGAGCCCGGAACGGTCAGGGGCACTTCAGTTCTGAAAAGTCTGCCGTTCGTGAGCAGAATCGTGCTCAGAATCTTCGACTCAATTGAAAAGAACTGGGAGAGAGTGGGCAACGTTAGGTTCTCCGTAAACTACAAACCTGACAGCTCGGCTCCGTCAGTTACCAAGAAACAGGCTCAGCAGATTGCCGACGAATGGAGCAGAGCAATGAGGAGCGACGAGGTTTGTGACTTCATCAGCGTAGGCGATGTAAATGTCAAGGTTATCGGAGCCGACAATCAGGTGCTCAACTGCGATATTCCTGTCCGTCATCTGCTTGAGCAGATTATCGCAAAGCTCGGTATTCCGCCCTTTGTGCTCGGTATTAGCTGGTCAACCTCGGAGCGTATGAGTATGCAGCAGGCTGACATTCTGACAAGCGAGCTTGAGTATTACCGCGCCTTGCTCAATCCCGTTATTGCTAAGATTTGCAGAACCTTTCTTACGCTTAACGGTTATCTCGGCGGGGTCGACATCAAGTGGAATATCATTAATCTTCAGGACGAGGTCGAGCTTTCTCAGGCACGTCTGAACAACGCGAGAGCCGCTGAAATTGAGGCGGAGCTCGGAGAGGAAGGTGATTATATTGAAGAAGGAACAGAAGGCTGAAACATCGGCTGTCAGCGAGAAGGAGCTTGAGCTTATCAACAGCTATGCCCGCAGACAGCTTTCGGCGGACGAGGTTTACGTTTTCTCGGTTGTGCTCTGTGACAATGAGGTCGACAGAGATTTTGAACGCTTCACCGTGGATTCACTCAAAAAGCTCGGCGAGCTTTTCGTCGGTAAAACAGGAATATTTGACCACAATCCCACGGCAAAGAACCAGAGCGCAAGGATTATTTCGACCGAGGTCGAAGAGATATCTGGTAAGAAAAACTCGCTGGGCGAGAACTACTTTCGCCTGAAGGCGAGAGCGTATATGCCAAAAAGCGAGGGAAACCTGGAGCTTCGCGACGCGATTGACAGCGGTATAGTCCGTGAGGTCAGCGTCGGCTGCTCGGTCGGCAAAACTCTTTGCAGTATCTGCGGAAGCGAGCTTTCCTCTTGCTCTCACATCAAGGGCGAGCGCTACAGCGGAAAGCTCTGCTGCGGCGAGCTCGTAAACCCAACGGACGCTTATGAATTCAGCTTTGTGGCAGTTCCCGCTCAGAAGGACGCGGGCGTTATCAAGTCCTTCGGAAAGGAGAAATCTATGGAGGAAATCCTCAAAAGCATTGAAAACGGCGAGGCTGTCTCGCTGACAAAAACCGACAGCGAACATCTGAAGACGTATCTCGGCGGTCTCAAGAAGCAGGCGGCTGACGGAGCCTTCTACAGAACAAGGCTCGAGAGCGATGTGCTCAAGTACAGCGCAATTGTTCAGCCCGAGGTATCAGACCACACAATGAAATGCGTGGTAAGGTCACTCGGTGTTGAGGAGCTTTGCGAGCTTAAAGAAATCTATAAGGCGAGAGCAGGCAAGAAGCTTCCGCGTACTCCCCAGCTCGCGCCTCAGAATATTACATCGGCAGAAAACAACAACTCACAGTTCAGAATTTAGGAGGTAAATTATGGATATTAATTTCAACGGTTATAACGAAAACGTCGCAACCTTCTTAGCTAACAGCAGCGTAAAGGTCGGCGACTTTGTGCAGCTTGACGATAACTATCATGTTATTCCCGGAAACGCGGGACAGGAGCTCATCGGAGTTTGCGTCGGCGTAAGAGACGGTTACGCAGCAGTCCAGACCTCAGGCTATGTTGAGGCTGACTATCAGGGCGATGTCAACTACGGCAGATGCGGTCTTGTGACAACCACAAGCACAAAGCTTGCGCCTGGCGGCTCTACAAAATACAGAATCATCTATAAGGATGACGAAAAAATCGGATTCATTCTTTAAGGAGGAGATAGAATGGCAAATTTTGAAAACATTACAATCGAAAAGGGTATGTATCAGGTAAATGGCAACCTTACCGACACACTCGAAAAGCTTGACCCGTCGGAGAACTATATCGGCACTCAGTACGAGGGTCTCGACGCCTTTGAACGTCAGCTCAAAAGATTTGACATCCACGTTTCGGGCGCAGGCAGCGACTGCGTTGAGAAGTTCTTCCAGACCTCTAACTCCGCCGCGCTCTTTCCCGAGTACGTAAGTCAGGCGGTAAAGCAGGGTATGGAGCAGGCAGATATCATTCCCGATATCGTAGCCAGCGTTACAAATATCTCAGGTATGGATTACCGCTCAATCGCGTCTGTTCCCAGCGAGGACGACAAGACACTCAAGGTTGTTGCCGAGGGCGCAAAGATTCCCGAGACTGTAGTAAAAACTCAGGAGAACCTCGTTAAGCTTCACAAGAGAGGCAGAATGCTCGTTTCGTCATATGAAGCGCTCCGTTTCCAGAGACTTGACCTTTTCACTGTCACACTCAATCAGATTGGCGCGTATATCAGACGAGCTCAGCTCAAGGACGCTGTTGACGTTCTCTTAAACGGTGACGGCAACAACAACGCGTGCACGGTTATCACGGTTGACGACAGCAACGAAGGCATTACATACAACGATATTCTCAAGCTTTGGGGCGAGCTTGCTCCCTATGAGCTCAACACAATTCTTGCTCCCACAGCGGCTATGAAGAAGATTCTCTCGCTTCCCGAGATGAAGGACGCGATTGCGGGTCTTAACTTCCACGGTACAGGCAAGATGATTACTCCGCTCGGTGCGACTCTGCTTCACACTCCCGCAATCACAGGCGACCAGATTATCGGTCTCGATAAGAATTGCTCGCTCGAAATGGTACAGGCGGGCGACGTCGTAACCGATTACGACAAGCTTATTGACCGTCAGCTCGAGAGAGCGGCTATCAGCTGCACTGCGGGCTTTGCAAAAATCTTCAAAGAGGCTTCCAAGGCGCTCTCTTACTAAGAGGTGAGAATATGGACTTAGATACTATTCTTGACAGGTTCATATTGCTTTCGGGACTTGACCGCTCCGCCGCTCTTTCGTGGGCATCTATCCTTGAGGACGCGGGACGCTATGTGAGAACTCTTTGTGCAAAGGAAGAGCCGACCGACGACGAGAACACGCGTCTCGATTCGCTCGCGGGCGTTTATGCGTACTACAGGTATCTTGTATATACCTTTGATAATACAAGAACGGTGCGCGCAGGCGACCTCAGCGTAACCTATGACAGCGGAGCGCTCAACAGAGCGGAACAGCTCTGGAAAAGCGAGCTTGCTCAGAACGGCGACCTTGTAGACGGTTCGTATTTTACATTCAGGAGCGTGAGAGGATGATAAGGCTCGACAGAATAATCGACAAGTTCGGTGAGGATGTTACGGTTTTGAATTCGGGCATTCCCTACGAAACCAAGGGCATTATCCAGCCTCTTGAACGCAAAAGACGTCTGACGGATACCAACAAGAGACTTCCTACGGGTAAGGCTAATATCGGCAAGTATTATGCGATATTTCCGCCTGACGTTGTGTTGACTCAGGGCTCCGCAATCAGAACATCGGAGAATTCATATTATCCGCGTTCCAGCGGTTCGTATAAGGTCAAAGGAAATACAGTGTATGTGTGGGCGGTTTTATCCGCCCTCACAGCACAGTCGGGGGACGATTATGACTGATATTAACGCATTAACCGACAGCCTTGTAAGACAGGCGAAGCAGAGCGGTACTCTCGGTACGCTCCGATTTTATAAGGGTTACAGAAGTGCCGCCGCAAATATACCCGTTGTAGGCGCTGCGGCGGCTGTTGAACCGATTGAGGAAAAGAAGCGTGTGGCATTTGTTTCCGAGAATATCGAAATCGTAGATTCCGAGCTGAGAATCCGTCTTTTCGCGGGAACAGGATTATCGGGAGCAGAGCTGGTGGACAAGGCAAGAGCGCTTGTAAACTCATTCCGCGATAACGGCGACGGATATATATCGGACTGGAAAATCAGCCGCGTTTATCACGATAAGAATCTTTCCACCTTTTACCGCGATATAGTCTTTACCCTTAGTTATTGTGAGGTGAGCTGATGATTTTACCCAATAATTACGAGGTCAGCGTATATAAGGACAGCGTGCCCGTCGAAAAGCTTGTCAAGCTCAGCGTGTCACAGAAGAGTGAAAGCAAGGGCTTGTATGAGTTCCACAACTCCGAGCCGTACGCGTATGTAGACGGCAAAACAAGCTATGAGATTTATCTCGAAACGTATTCGGGATTCTTTACCGAGGACGAAACGGGTTTTACTCTCCTTATTGATAACCCCGACGCGCCGATAAGGTATTCGGGCTGTTCGGTTAGCTCAGTTCAGAGCGACAAGGACAGCAGGGGAAAGGTTCTTAACAAAATCAGAATTTCAGCAGGCAGAAAGGAGCTCTTATGATTACCGAGGATTATTATAACAACCACTCAGAGGAAAACGCGCGTGATATAAGCGAGACATTCGAGCGTGACAGCCGTCGGTTTAACAGAGCACTCAGCGAGGAAGCGGAGGCGAGGTCGTGAGTAATTCGATGATAAGATTTAAGGGCTTTGAGTTTGAGCATAACCCCGAAACCCTGAAAATCACTACCGAGAATAACGTCAGATATCAGCGCATTGTCAACGGAAAAGATATCGTCAGTCAGTACGGCAGAAGCCCTCGTGTTATCACAGGTGAGGGCAGTATTATCGGAGCAGACTGTATGTACAAGTTTCTGCGGCTCTTCCGCGTTAAGGAGCAGAGCGGCAGCGGCGTTCTCTCTGTTCCGTTTACCAAGCCTATAATGGCGTATTTTAAAAAGCTCGATTTCCTTGCAGAGCCCACGCCCGAGCTGATAACCTACAGGTTTGAGTTTGTCGAGGATTGTCCCGAGAACAGGGGAATCCCTGTAAAAAAATTCTACACAACCTCGGCAAGTGAGGATTTGTGGGATATTTCATATAGATTTGATGTTGCGGTTGAGAAGCTTTTGGAGCTCAACCCGCAGATAAAGCGACCTGAAGAGGTGATGAGAGGAGCTGAGATTCGCTTATGCTGATTGCAAAATGCGCAGATACGAGCGGCAATATTCATACGCTTTCCAAGATTATTTCAATGACACTCAACAGGGACGAGTTCATTCCCGCAGATGACCTCAAGCTCGTTGTGCCGCTCGATACTCAGCTTCCCGAGCTCAGGGCAGTTACACTCCTCGACGGCGGCGAGGTCGTTTTTACGGGAGTTGTTGATGAACAGCAGAGCATTCTCGATACAAAGCACGCCGTCACTTCAATCACAGCGCGCAGTATGGCTGCGGTTTTGCTCGATAACGAGGCTCATCCCGTTAACTATTACTTTCCGACGGCAAGCGTTATCTTCTACCGTCACCTCAAGCCGCACGGAATTAAAGACTTCAAGGCTTCGGGATCAGTGTACAAGGGCAGTCTTGCTGTATCAAAGGGCGCCACCTGCTGGCAGGTGCTCCTGAGCTTCTGCAAAAAAGCATTCGGTACTTTCCCGAGAGTTGAGAGCGACGGCACGGTAAACTTCAGCGGAGTTGAGAGCGTAAGAAAGCTCAGATTCTCAGACAGTGATATACCTTATATTTCTGTAAAAGAAAATACAAAACGCTGTAAACCGCTGTCAGACGTATACGTCAAGCTTCCCACGAGCAAGGGCTACTTTCTCGATATTGAGAACAGCGAAGCTAAGGCGCGCGGTATTGACCGCGTCAGATATTTTGACGCAAGTCTCAGCGGAAACATCGACATACCGCACAGTATGGTCAACAATTCCGAAAGAACAGCATATTCGCTTTACATCTCAACTCCGCGCCGTCTGCTCAACTCCCTCGGAGCGGAGACGGAGCTTGACGACGCTATTCTTGGAAAAAGAAAAGACCTCAGAGTCAGCGCTGTCTATTACAGCCTAAGTCCTGAGGGAGAGCGCACTACGCTCAGATTAAGGAAGGAGTACTGATTATGTGGATAATGGATTATATAACGCGCAACTCCATAACTGAAAACGCCGCCGAGCAAGGCGACGTTCTCGGCTCTGACAGAGGAAAAATGGAGGTTAGCGCGTCGTCGGAGTTCAACAAGCTTCCGCTTGCCGCTCCGTATGGAATCGCCTCTGTATCTCCCGAAGGTGAGAGGTCGGTTGTCCTGAACGCGAGCGGAGAGAGCGTCAGCGTCGGAGTTATTGCCGCGGATATGAACTTAAAGCCGGGTGAGATTATGCTATTCTCAAAGGGCGGAGCTACCATAAAGCTCTCAAACGACGGCAATGTGTATGTGAATGGGACGGCGATATAGATGGATATCAGAATTGAAAACGGCGATATACAGATTCTCAACTACAGCTATCCCGATATGATTTCGGGCTTTGACGAGATAATTCAGAGAATAAAAATACTGCTCACCGTAACCCGCGGAAGCTTTGCGTATGACAGGACGCTCGGTCATAAGCCGAACAGCATAAACGCCGACAGCGCTAACGGCAAATCAACGGCTGAAAGCGTCATAAACGAGGCGCTTATGGATACCGAGGTTTACGTTAAGGTGAACGACATTTTTACGGATAACGGCGTCACAAAGCTCAACATAACGGTTTCGGACGGCTACAGAGAACAGACTACGGAGGTGGAATACAATGGATAGTTACGAAACAATACTCACAACTATGAAGGAAAAGTTCAAGGAGCTGTCGGGTTATGAGGTGCCCGACGGCACGGATATTGATATCAGAATGAAGGTTCTTGCGGGCGAGCTCTTTTCGGCAGAGAGCAATCTCGACTTTGTAAAGCGCCAGATGTTCGCTCAGACAGCAACGGGAGAATACCTTGATTTACACGCCGCGGACAGAGGTCTCAGCCGCCGTCCTGCCGTAAAGGCTTGGGGCGTAGTTTCATTTCTGGTTAACGAGGCGAGGGAAGAGCCGATATATATTCCTGCGGGCACAGTCGTCTCAACCTCGGGCTCAAACCCCATTACCTTTGTTACGAATAACGCTGTAACTCTTGTCGCGGGCGGCGTGAGAGTTTCGGCAAACTGCACGGCTCAGGTTGCGGGAGCGTCGGGAAACGTCGCTCCGAACGCTATTAATCTTATGGTTACTCAGATTGTCGGTATCGACAGGGTAATTAACTACGGCGAATTCAATGAGGGAAAGGACGAGGAAACTGACGAAGAGCTCAGAGCACGCGTGCTTGATTCATATATAAACGTCACCGATGGCAGCAACACTGCCTATTACAAGAAGATTGCAGAGAATATTCCGGATGTCAGATCCGCAAAGGTCGTTCCCGAAGCCAGAGGAGCAGGAACAGTAGACGTTAACGTCTGCGGTTTCGGATTTGAAGTTACCTCGCACACACTTATGCTTGTTCAGCGCGCTCTTGACGCGGCAAAGGGAATCAACCTTGACGTTCGGGCAAATGCCGCCGTTGCGGCTCCTGTCAGTATCGGAATTATCGTCAAGGTTGAGGACGGCTACAGCTTCAACACTGTCAAGAATCAGGTTGAAGAAGCGATTATTGATTTCATAAATACGCGCGAAGTCGGTGAAAGTATAGTCGATTCTCAGGTCGGCAGAGTTATTTCCGAGGTAGAGGGAGTTTACCGCTTCCGCTGGGGTTCCGCTTATGCTTCGAACTATAACATCACCGCAACCTATTTTGCTCATCCGAACATTATTGATATAAGCGAGGATCAGTCATGATGGTATTGGATTCAATGCTCGAGAAGCTTTTGCCGCTCGGGCTCTATGACCTTGACGAGGGCTCAAACGTATTCGCTGAGCTTTCCGCTTATGCAGAAGCGCTGCAGAGACACAAAGATAATACGAACGAGGTGCTCAGAGAGTGCTTTATTTCGAGCTCCGAGAGCTTCGGTCTTGACGACCGTGAAAGTCTGATAGGATTTACGTCAGGCAGTGATTTTGATACTGCCGACAGACGTGAAATGCTCATACTCAGAAAGAGCATCAACGAGAACGACTTCACGGTCAGCGGTTTCACCAAAATGCTCAGAAGCTTCGGCGTCGCAAGCTATCAGCTTACCGAGCACCCTTCGCAGTATAGCATTAATGTTGCTATAAACGGAATATTCACAAATGACAAGAAGGCTTGGATTGAAAGCCAGATTATGAAGATAATTCCCGTCAATATGACGGCAGTGGTTGAATTTGACTCATAGTTCATTGCAGCAACAAAGTGTCGGTAGGCACTCTCGCCGGTGTTTAGCAACGGCGGGGTAGAGAAGTTTCATATATAGTAAAAAAGGCTGCCGCAAATGCGGCAGCCTTTAGCTGTATCTATTACTTGCTTGCGATAGCAGCCTGAGCAGCAGCTAAACGAGCAATCGGAACTCTGAAGGGAGAGCAGGATACATAGTCGAGACCAATCTTGTGGCAGAACTCAACGGATGAGGGATCGCCGCCGTGCTCACCGCAGATACCGCAGTGGAGCTCGGGACGAACAGCCTTACCCTTTGTGATAGCCATTTCCATAAGCTGGCCAACACCTGTCTGGTCGAGCTTAGCGAACGGATCGTTCTCGAAGATCTTAGCGTCATAGTAAGCGTCGAGGAACTTACCGGCGTCGTCACGGCTGAAGCCGAATGTCATCTGAGTAAGATCGTTTGTACCGAAGCAGAAGAACTCAGCCTCTGTAGCAATCTCGTCAGCTGTAAGAGCAGCTCTCGGGATTTCGATCATTGTACCAACCTCGTACTTGAGGTCAGCGCCTGCAGCAGCGATTTCCTTGTCAGCTGTCTCAACAACAACCTTCTTAACGTACTTGAGCTCCTTGATGTCGCCTACGAGAGGAATCATGATCTCGGGCTCTACTGTCCAATCGGGATGAGCCTTAGCAACGTTGATAGCAGCGCGGATAACAGCAGCAGTCTGCATCTTAGCGATTTCAGGATATGTTACTGCGAGACGGCAGCCACGGTGACCCATCATCGGGTTGAACTCGTGGAGACCATCGATGATAGCCTTGATCTGCTCAACAGTCTTGCCCTGAGCGTCAGCGAGCTTCTGGATGTCTTCCTCAGTTGTGGGAACGAACTCGTGGAGAGGCGGATCTAAGAAACGGATAGTAACGGGGTTGCCCTCGAGAGCCTCATAAAGAGCCTCAAAGTCGCCCTGCTGTACGGGGAGAATCTTTGCGAGAGCAGCTTCTCTCTCTTCAACTGTATCGGAGCAAATCATCTCACGGAAAGCGTCAATTCTGTCGCCCTCGAAGAACATGTGCTCTGTACGGCAAAGACCGATACCCTCAGCGCCAAGCTCTCTAGCCTTCTTAGCGTCAGCGGGTGTATCAGCGTTTGTTCTAACCTTAAGTGTTCTGTACTCGTCAGCCCAAGCCATGATTCTGCCGAACTCGCCTGCGATCTTAGCGTCAACTGTAGGGATAGCACCGTCGTAGATGTTACCTGTTGTACCGTCGAAGGAGATTACGTCGCCCTCGTGATACTCTTTGCCGCCGAGTGTGAATACCTTATTCTCTTCGTCCATAACGATAGCGGAGCAGCCGGATACGCAGCAGGAACCCATACCACGAGCAACAACAGCAGCGTGAGAAGTCATACCGCCGCGAACTGTGAGGATACCCTGAGCAGCCTTCATACCCTCGATATCCTCAGGTGAAGTCTCAAGACGTACGAGAACAACCTTCTCGCCTCTGTCAGCCCACTCCTTAGCGTCGTCAGCTGTGAATACGATCTTACCGCAAGCAGCACCGGGAGCAGCGCCTAAAGCCTTACCGATGGGCTCAGCCTTCTTAACTGCAGCAGCGTCGAACTGGGGATGGAGAAGTGTGTCAAGGTTACGGGGATCGATCATAGCGACAGCCTCTTCCTTGCTTCTCATACCCTCGTCAACGAGGTCGCAAGCGATCTTAAGAGCAGCCTGAGCTGTTCTCTTACCGTTACGTGTCTGGAGCATGAAGAGCTTACCGTGCTCAACTGTGAACTCCATATCCTGCATATCTCTGTAGTGGTTTTCAAGAGTTTTGCAAACCTCAGTGAACTGAGCGAAAGCCTCGGGGAACTTCTGCTCCATCTCGCTGATGTGCATAGGTGTACGAACGCCTGCAACAACGTCCTCACCCTGAGCGTTTGTAAGGAACTCACCGAAGAGACCCTTGTTACCTGTAGCGGGGTCACGTGTGAACGCAACACCTGTACCGCAATCGTCGCCCATGTTACCGAACGCCATCATCTGAACGTTAACGGCTGTACCCCATGAATAGGGGATATCGTTGTCACGGCGGTATACGTTAGCTCTGGGGTTGTCCCATGAACGGAATACAGCCTTGACAGCCTCGATAAGCTGTACCTTAGGATCGGAGGGGAAGTCCTCGCCGATCTTCTCTTTGTACTCAGCCTTGAACTGCTCAGCGAGTTCCTTGAGATCCTCAGCTGTGAGCTCTACGTCCTGAGTAACACCCTTCTCAGCCTTCATCTTATCGATGAGCTCTTCGAAGTACTTCTTGCCGACTTCCATAACAACGTCGGAGAACATCTGGATAAATCTTCTGTAGCAGTCATAAGCCCAGCGAGCATTGCCGGAAGCCTCTGCCATATACTCTACAACGTCCTCGTTAAGACCAAGGTTGAGGATAGTATCCATCATACCGGGCATCGAAGCGCGGGCACCTGAACGTACGGAAACGAGAAGCGGATTCTCCTTATCACCGAACTTCTTGCCTGTGATTTCTTCCATCTTCTCGATGTACTCCATAATCTGACCCATGATTTCGTCGTTAATCTGACGACCGTCCTCATAGTACTGAGTACAAGCCTCAGTAGAGATTGTGAAGCCCTGGGGAACAGGGAGACCTAATTTTGTCATCTCAGCGAGGTTAGCACCCTTACCGCCGAGAAGTTCACGCATTGATGCGTCGCCTTCAGAGAACAAATAAACCCACTTATTTGCCATTGGAATTACCTCCTAAAAATAGTAATTGTTTTTTTGGCACAGGTCTGTTTTTATACAGCTGTACCGACTTAAACAGTCTTGCGTATATTATATCAAATAAAAAAACAAAATGGAATAAGAATTTGAAAAAAATTGCAATAAATGTTGACGAATTTTTCCAAATATTATGTATAAAACAAATAAATATAAAAAAAATTACATTTTAGGCTTGAAAAATCCACGAGTTGTGAGATAATTAATATACGTATTTATGTGAACGGAGTGCGATTTATGGACAAATGCGCCGTTATCCTCGCAGGCGGCGAGGGCAAACGAATGAAGATGAATAAGCCGAAGCCTCTTGCCGAGGTTTTGTCTCAGCCTATGCTCAGATGGGTTATCAACTCGGTCAGACGTGCGGGCGTTGACAAGATCTGTGTGGTCAAGGGATTTGGCAAGGAATACATAGACGAGTTTGTCGAGAGCCTCGACTTTCCCGTCGAGACTGTCTATCAGGCTGAGCGCCTGGGAACGGGTCACGCTGTTATGCAGGCAAAGGACTTTTTGCAGAGTAACGGCGGAAGCGTAGTTATCCTGAACGGCGATGCGCCGTTTATGGACAGCGAGACGATTGAGAGCTCCTTTGAGTTCCACAAAAAGTCGGGCAATGCCGCGACGGTTATCTCGGCAAAGGTCGATGACCCGACAGGCTACGGCAGAATCGTCAGGGGAGAGAGCGGCGAGCTGCTCGCGATTGTTGAGCAGAAGGATGCCGATGAGCAGACTGCCGCGATTAACGAGGTCAACTCGGGCGGCTTCTGGTTTGATACCGAGAAGCTCCTCTCGGTCCTCAACGAAATCAAATCCGACAACAAGGCGGGAGAGTATTATCTGCCCGACGCCTTAAAGCTTCTGCTTCAGAAGAACGAGAAAATCGGCGCCTTCACCGCAAAGAGCCCCGACACCGTTCTCGGAGCGAACGACCGCGAACAGCTCAGACAGCTTGAGCAGATCGCAATCGAAAAAGGTTATAACTGTTAAAGTCAATAGAGTAAAATTTATTAAAAAGGGAGATTACACAATGAATTTTCACGGCAAAGACATTAAAATTTTTACAGGCAGCTCCAATGTTCCTGTAGCTCAGGGTATTGCGGGATGCTTAGGTCTGCCTCTCGGTAAATGCACCTGTCAGAAGTTCTCTGACGGCGAGATTTCCGTAACAATCAACGAGTCCGTCCGCGGCTCCGAGTGCTTTATCGTTCAGTCAACCTGCACACCCGTTAACGACAACTTAATGGAAATGCTGATTATGATTGATGCTATGAAGAGAGCTTCCGCGGCGAGAATCACAGCCGTTATGCCTTACTTCGGCTATGCTCGTCAGGATCGAAAGGCTAAGCCCCGTGATCCGATTTCATCCAAGCTCTGCGCGGATATCATCACAGCGGCAGGCGCCGACAGACTTCTCACAATGGATCTTCACGCTAACCAGATTCAGGGCTTCTTCAATATCCCTGTTGACCACCTCAAGGGTGCGGGCATTCTTGCCGACCATATGAAGGAGAAGGTTGGCGATAACGCTGACGAGTACGTAGTAGTATCTCCCGACCTCGGTTCCGTAACAAGAGCGCGTAACTTCGCCAGCAAAATCGGAACCTCGCTCGCTATCATCGATAAGCGCCGTCCCAAGGCTAACGTCTCCGAGGTTATGAACATCATCGGTGATGTCAAGGGCAAGAAGGTTATCATCCTCGACGATATGATTGACACAGCGGGAACACTCTGCAACGGCGCAAGAGCGATTGTTGAAATCGGCGGCGCGACAGAGGTTTACGCGTGCGCAACTCACGCGGTACTTTCGGGTCCCGCTATCGAGAGAATCCAGAACTCCGTCATCAAGGAGCTCGTATTACTCGACACAGTTCCGCTCACAGAGGAGAAGAAGATTGACAAGTTCACAGTTCTCCCCACAGCTCCCGTATTTGCTGAGGCTATCGCTCGTATCTACAACGACAAGCCCTTCACGGCAGCTTTTGACTGATTAAATAATTAAGCTTAAGGGGGTACGGCAACGTACCCCTTTGTACTGTTATTTGGTGATTTTATGTTTGGTAAGAAGAAGTTTTCCAATAACTCCATAGAGTATCTGATTGTTGGTCTCGGAAACCCCGACAGAAAGTACGAGAACACGCGTCACAACGCGGGTTATATGGCTCTCGACTATATCGCAGACGAGCTCAGTGTAAGGGTTAACCGTATCAAGTTCAAGTCCTTTGTGGGCGAGGGCAAAATCGGCGACCACCGCGTTCTGCTTATGAAGCCCACAACCTATATGAATCTCAGCGGTCAGGCTGTCACTGAGGCGATGAATTTCTACAAAATCCCCGCCGAAAATGTGGTAGTATTGCTTGATGATATCAACCTCGACGTGGGTAAAATGCGAATCCGTCTCAAGGGCAGCGACGGCGGTCAGAACGGTATGAAGAATATTATCTATCTCAGCGGCTCCGACAAATTCCCGAGAATCAAAATCGGTATCGGTCATAAGCCTAATCCCGACTACGACCTCGCCGCTTGGGTGCTTTCGAAGTTCTCAAAGGATGAGTTGAAGGCGCTTGAGAATGTCCACAAAAACTGTCTGGAGGCTGTCGGTCTTATCCTCGACGGAAAGCCCGACAGAGCAATGAATCTCTTTAACTGATATGAAATTTTTATCAAAGGCACTGAAAGGCAGCAAAGCCCTCAGCGCTATCGACAAAGCCCTCAGACCGCATACCTCGGTCTGCGCTGCGGGGCTTATGGAAATTCACAAAAGCATAATTATAAATTCGCTCTGCCGTTCACGTAATGTCAGAGCTTTTGTCGTATCACCCGACGAGCAGAAGGCGCAGACTCTGACAAATGACCTCTGCTCAATGGGACTTCGCGCGCTGTACTATCCCGCAAGGGATTTCATTTTCCGTGAAATCAGCGGCAAGTCGCGTGATTTTGAGCACCAGAGGCTTAATGTCCTCTATAAAATGCTCAGGGGAGAGTATGACGTTGTCGTCGCGTGCCTTGACGGCGCCGCGCAGTTCACCGTACCGCCGAAAATGCTCAGCAGAGCCGTGCTCGAGCTCACGGTCGGCAAGGAGATTTCCACAGAGGATTGTATAAAAGCACTGACTCTGCTCGGCTATCAGCGCTTTGACCAGGTAGACGGTATGGGTCAGTTTTCGCTCAGAGGCGGAATTCTCGACTTCTTTATGCCCGACAGCGAAAGTCCCGTCAGAGTTGAGTTCTGGGGTGACGAAATCACGGATATCAACTACTTTGATTTGGCATCACAGCGCAGAACAGAGAAGCTCGACCGTGTAATTCTTACTCCGTCGGCGGAAATCCTGATTGAGAATAAGGACGATGTCGCCGACAGAATTATGAAAAAAGCGCTCAGATTAAAGGGCGGCAGCAGCGAAAAGGCAAGGGAAATCCTTTTCGGCGAAGCCCAGCGAATCCGCGACGGTCTGAGCATTACCTCAATTGACAAGTTTATCGGAGAGGTTTATCCCGACAGAGCTACGCTCTTCGATTACCTCGACCGCGACGGTCTGGTTTTCTTCTCCGAGTACAACATTATCCGCGAGCGCGCAAAGGCAATCGACTTCCAGTACAAGGACAGCCTTACAGACTATTTCAGAGAAGGCATACTTTGCCGCGGTTTTGAAACCTATTCGCTGGATTTTAATTCTTCTATGGAATATTTACGCCGTTTCGCCTGCCTGTTTATGGACGTGTTCGCGACCTCTACCTACGACTTTCCGCTCAGCGAGCTTGTGTCATTTACAGCAAAGCAGCTCGGTCTCTGGAACGGCTCGGTCAAGTATCTGACCGACGACCTTGACAGTTATCTTGAACAGGATTATACTGTCGTAATTCTGGCTGGAACCGAAAAGGGAGCACGCAATACTGCCGATAATCTCCGCAGGGAAAACTATCCTGCCCAGCTCATTGACGACGCCGAGGAGCTAACCGAAAGCGGTCTTTATGTAACCTCGGGAGCGCTTTCCTCAGGCTTTGAGTTTACAACCGAAAGGTTCGTACTCATAAGTCAGGGACTTGCTCAGTCGGGCAGCTTTTCCAAGCGCAGACTGAGAAGCAAGAAAAAGAACGGTCAGGAGATTTACAGCCTTTCCGAGCTCGTCAAGGGCGATTACGTAGTCCACAGCACGCACGGAATCGGTATATTCGGCGGAATTCAGAAGATGAACGTCCACGGTATCACCAAGGACTATATCCGTATTGAATACGCGAAGGGCGACGTGCTCTACGTTCCCGTAACACAGCTCGATTTGGTCGCGAAGTATCTGGGACCGAAGGAGGATACGCACGTCAAGCTCAACCGTCTCGGCGGCACAGAGTGGCAGAAGGCGAAGTCGCGTGTAAAATCCTCTGTAAAGGATATCGCCAAGGAGCTTATAAAGCTTTATTCCGAGAGAATGCAGTCAAAGGGCTACGCTTTTTCGGGTGATACCGAGTGGCAGCGTGATTTTGAACTGAAATTCGAGTACGAGGAAACCCCCGATCAGCTCAAATGTGCCGAGGAAATCAAGCGCGATATGACGCGGATTCAGCCTATGGACAGACTTCTCTGCGGCGATGTGGGCTTTGGTAAAACCGAGGTCGCTCTGCGTGCGGCTTTCCGATGCGTAAGCGATTCCAAGCAGTGCGCGCTGCTCTGTCCCACAACAATTCTCGCGTGGCAGCATTATCAGACGGTGCTCCGACGCTTTGAGGGTTATCCTGTCACAATTGAGCTTTTGTCGCGTTTCAGAAGTCCCAAGCAGCAGCGCGAAATCATTGAAAAGCTCAAAACAGGCGAAATAGATATGGTTGTCGGCACACATCGTCTTGTTCAGAAAGATGTTGTATTCCGCGACCTCGGTCTCGCGATTATCGACGAGGAACAGCGCTTCGGCGTTAAGCAGAAGGAACGCTTCAAGGAGCTCAGAAATAATATCGATGTTCTCACGCTTTCGGCGACGCCGATTCCGCGTACGCTGAATATGGCGATGAGCGGAATCCGCGATATGTCCGTTATTGAGGAAGCTCCCCAGGACAGATATCCTGTCCAGACCTATGTGCTGGAGCACGATAACGCCGTAATCAACGAGGCAATCCGCCGAGAAATCCGCAGGGGAGGACAGGTGTTCTACCTTTTCAACCGAACGGAGAATATCGAGCTCAAGGCGGCGGCAATCCGTGAAGCTGTCCCCGACGCGAAAATCGCCGTAGCTCACGGCAAAATGGACAAGAACGAGCTGTCTCAGATTTGGCGCGATATGCTCGAGCAGGAGATTAACGTCCTTGTCTGTACCACAATCATCGAAACAGGCGTAGACCTTCCCAACGCGAACACGCTTATTATAGAAAACGCCGACAGAATGGGTCTGTCCCAGCTTCACCAGCTTCGCGGCAGAGTGGGACGCTCCAGCCGAAAGGCGTACGCGTACTTCACATATCCGCCGAGAAAGGTGCTTTCCGAGATTTCCGTTAAGCGTCTGAACGCAATCCGCGAGTACACCGAGTTCGGCTCGGGCTTCAAAATCGCAATGCGCGATATGGAGCTTCGCGGTGCGGGAAATCTTCTCGGAGCTCAGCAGCACGGTCATATGGAGAACGTCGGATATGATATGTATCTCAAGCTCCTTGCCGAAGCCGTCAGCGAGGAGAAGGGCGAGGATAACGCGTCCAAGGAGATAGAATGTCTCATCGATGTGAATATTGAGGCGCATATCCCCGAAACTTATATATATAACCTTTCGCAGCGGCTCGACGTTTACCGACGAATCGCCGATATCCGAAACCTCGAGGACTGCGCCGATGTGCGCGACGAGCTTCGGGACCGTTTCGGAGAGATTCCGAACGCCGTTGAGGGCCTCATAGATATTGCCCTTATCAGAAACATCGCGTTCTCGCTCGGAGTTTATGAAATCCGCCAGAACGAAACCTCGCTTCTGCTCTATATCAACAGCATTAAGAGCGAGGGCTGCGGCAGGCTTTTGCAGAAGCTCAGGGGTCAGGCGCTGCTTAACGCGGGAAACAAGCCGTATATAGCTGTACGTTTCCCGAAAAATATGGAAGTTATTGACGCTTTAAAGGCGATTTTCAGCTTTTAATATTATTTTTTAATTATTTTATCGAAAATCATTTACAATTGACAAAGTTTCGTGTATAATTATAGAGTTAAAAAATGCGTCAGTACGCATAAAGATAGGACGGTAATGAATAATGAACCTTTTTAAGAAAGCTATAGCCGTTGTAATTGCGGCTATCCTTGTCGTTTCAGCTGCAAGCTGTAGCCTCACAAAACAGTCAAGCTACAAGTACGGCGACAAGACCTACGACATCGGCGTTTATATCTACTCGCTCTACAGCGCTTATACAACTGCTCAGGGTTACGCCGAGAAGGTAAAGGATTATAAGGAAAGCGAAAGCTTTATGGACCTCAAGATTACGGACGACGACGGCGAAAAGGCTGTTGCCCGTGATTGGATCAAGGACAAGGCTGACGAAGCCGCAAAGGAACTCGTTGTTGTTGACAAGCTCATTGATGAGAAGAAGGTTGACATCGCAAAGTCCGAGCTCGAGACAGCTGAGGAATCCTGCAAGAGTGCTTGGGAGATGGGTCCCTACGCAGCATATTCCGCTCAGTATTACAACCCCCTCAAGGATCAGCTCGAGGACTACGGTATTTCCTTTGACAGCTTCAAGCAGCTCTACATCAGCCCCGTAGGCAGCTCAATCTATGCTGTAAAGACATCTAAGCTCTTTGACGCTATCTATGGTAAGGGCGGCTCCGAAGAGGTTTCAGACAGTGACCTCGAAAAGTTCTTCACAGAGAACTACCTCGGCTACAGCAGCATTCCCGTAAACCTCTACTCATCCGAGACAGACTCCGACGGAAATTCTTCTTCCAAGGCTTATTCGGATAAGAAAATCAAGAAAATTACAGCAGCTCTTGAGGACTATGCTTCAAAGATTGCCTCAGGTGAATTAAGCTTTGACGACGCAAGCAAGAAGATTCAGAAGGCTTACGGCGTTGAGGAGTCCAGCGTAACAAGCAACTCCGTAGATACAAAGGAGAACCTCGAGAAGAATAACGAGGATATCTTTAAGGCATTAAAGAAGCTCGAGAACGGCAAGGCTTCCGTAATTACAGTCGGTAAAGACGGCGACAGCCCCTCGGCTTACCTCATTGTCAAAAACGACCTCAAGGACGAAGTAAAGAATTATGTAAAGGGTGACAAGCGCACTTCTGTTCTTCAGAATATGAAGAGCGATGACTTCAAGAAATTCTTGAAGGATCAGGCTAAGAAGCTTTCCGACGACAAGAAGTTCGAGAAGAACAGCGGAGCTATCGACAGCTACGACCCCAATATGTTCTTCACTAAGCCCGATACATCGTCAAGTTCTTCAAGCTCAAGCTCCAAAGCTGAGTAATTTGTTTCAGTAACCCGCACTTTGACGATATTTTGGATGGAAGGGTGTAGATTATGAAAAAGAAAAGATTTTTAGCGGTATTTTTCGCAATGCTTATCGCGTTTTCAACTATGTGGACATTCAGTGTTTCCGCTGTTGAGGGTGAGGGAGAGTCAGTTCCCGAGTCCGAGTATGTAGAACCTGATACAAGCGAAGATGTCACCTACGAGTCCGAGGACACTCAGCCTGAGACTGAGGATACAGCCCCTGTTACCGAGGACACTCAGCCTCAGACTCAGGATACGCAGTCTCAGGATGACAGCGATTACACTCAGGGTCAGCAGTCTGAAGATACTCAGCCCCAGTACAACGATGATGACAACTATGACTGGAACAGCGGCGACGACGCTGATTACGGCAACTACGAGGAGCGTGAGAATAACACCTCCTCCGAGAAAGCTTCGACCGCAGCGGTTTATAACGCAGAAAAGGACGACGTTTCCAAGGATACCCTCAACGAGGGCGACTGGGCTAAGATTGCTGCTCAGCTCAAGAACGCTTCCCAGAGCGGCGATGATGATTTTGCGTTTATCCGCAACAACGACGCAAGCGGCGCTAACAACGGCGAGTGGATGCTTATCCTGGGAATCGCTATGGAAGCAGTTGCTGTCGGATTAATCGGATTTATGATTTACCTCAGCGTCAAGAAGAGAAAGGCTCTCAAGAGCGGTGCAGTCGCGAAAGGCGGCAACCCCTACAAGAAGCCCAGACCTGAAAGTGCAGCTCCCGCTGCAAAGCGTCCCGTTTCTCCCGAGGCTGCAAAGCAGGAGAAGCACAGCGTAAAACGTCGAAGCAAGTTCGACACGGCTGATATCGTGCTTCCCAAGAAGGAAGAGCCCTCAGGCAGATATAAGCCCAGACACTAAGTAAAAAATAAAGAAGCTGTCGTAAAGCTTTTGCCTTGCGACAGCTTCTCTTTTTTGCTCAAAGCTTAATTACTTTAAGCCCTTTTCATAGCTTTCGATCATCTTTTTTACCATCTGACCGCCGACAGAACCTGCCTGACGAGATGTGAGATCGCCGTTGTAGCCCTGCTTGAGATTTACGCCTACTTCGTTAGCGGCTTCCATCTTGAAACGCTCGAGAGCTTCCTTAGCCTCGGGAACAGCAATATTGTTCTTAGACATAGTTGTTTTCTCCTTTTCTTAATTTCGTGATTTATCGTTTAAGCAACTTTTGTGTTGCGATAGTATTGTGTGAAGTTTTTCGGGTTTTATATATAGCAAATATTGTATAATTTTAAATTTGATTTTCATCAGATTTCGTGTTAGTATTAAGAAAATGATTTGAGTTTCGGAGGAAAAGATGGATATTTGGGAGAAACTTTACGAAACGGCAAAGGAGTATTATCACCCTGAGGATATATCACCGTTTATATATGCTTATAACGTCGTTTGTGCTCTTGAAGCAGAGAACGGAGAGATTTTTGCTGGCTTTTGTATAGAGAGCTGCAGCGGAGTTATGAATCTCTGCGCGGAGCGCGTTGCCGCTGTCAATATGCTGACAAACAGCAATCAGACAGTTGTAAAGCGGTTAATCGCGTTTCGCAACAAGCCGCCGTATTCAGGCAGCAGCGGTATGCCTTGCGGAGCCTGCCGTGAGTTTTTTATGCAGCTGAGCGAAAAAAACGCGGATATGGAAATAATGGTAAACTACGAAACGAGAGAAACCATTACGCTTAAGGAGCTCACGCCGCTTTGGTGGGGACAGGAAAGATATGAAAGGGAGACGAAGGTATGAATCATTTAGGCACGGTTACACTTGAAACAGAGCGGCTTGTTTTGCGCAAAACGCTTGAGGACGATTACGAGCCTATGTTCAGAAATTGGGCGAACGATGAGCGCGTGACGCATTTTCTGACGTGGCCGCCGTACAAGAGCGCAGAAGAACTGAAAAACTCCTATCATAAGTATTTGCTTGAAAGCCAGAAAAAGCCCGACTTTTATGACTGGAAAATCGTCTGGAAGCAGAGCGGCGAGCCAATCGGCTCAATCGGCACGGTAAAGCTTAATGAGGATATTGAGGGAGTCGAAATCGGCTACTGTATCGGATATAACTACTGGCACAAGGGAATTATGTCTGAAGCGTTTTCGCGCGTGATTAAGTTTCTCTTTGAAGAGGTCGGCGTTAATCGGATTTGCGCGGAGCATGACCCGAACAATCCTCATTCGGGCGACGTTATGAAGAAATGCGGTCTCAGCTATGAGGGCACGTCCCGACAGTCGGGAAAGAATATGCAGGGCATCTGCGACGTGTCGCGCTACGCGATTCTCAGAGAGGATTATTTCAAAGATGCTTAAGCTTTTTAAGAAGGACAAATACTCTGAGCTCCGAGAGAGCGGTTAATTATCACGCCGACAAATGCGGAACCTCTGTTGTGTACGAGACTGTCGCCAAGGCGGTCGGCAAGGTCAGAAACCGCGCTCCTCTTGAAGCGTACTGGAGCGAGGATATCGAGAGAGATTATCGAAGCAGTTAACCAAAATTGTGTACAAGCATAGAATGTACTAAGCCGTATCATACGGCAAACAAAGAAAGGGAATATTCTATGTTTAATACAGAAACTACAAGCTGCTCCTGCGGCTGCTGCGGCAAGTGCAAATGCGGCTTTAACCCCTGTGCTGTTACTTGCGGCGGTTGTGTTAACAACTTCGGCGAATACGCCTATATTTATGACACAACTGCTCAGACGGTCGACAACCTCGACGCCTTTACCTTCTCGGCTAACGGTCCTCTCTCGGGCGGTATAACTCATATCGCGGGAACCGAAAATGTTGTCATAAACAAAACAGGTGTGTATCTCGTTACCTTCTATGTCTATACGGGCGGCAACGATGTCGATATAGAACTCTACAAGAACTCACAGCCCGTTGAGGGCGGAATTTACCATGTGCCCTACGGTCAGGTTATCGTATCCGCTCAGATGGGAGATGTCATTACCCTTGTGAATACAAGCGGCATACCTATTATGCTTCGCGATGACGAGGGAGAGGTAAACGCCTCTATGACGCTGGTGAGATTATTCTGATAAAGAAAAAAGCTCCGACCGATTGGTCGGAGCTTTCGCTGTCTGCATTACTTTTTATCAACCTTAACCATTTTGCCGTTGACGAAAACATAATCGCTGTCGCCGTTAGAGCTCTTAATTGCCTGTTGAACCGCGTCGCTGTCGTCCTCAACAACCTTGACGGGATTCACAAACGAACCAACGCTTTCCTGCATACCCTTTGATACAACCGAAACCGATATGTAAACGAAGAGCAGAGGATAGATTATAACAATTAATCCGACGGTAATCCAGAGCAGAATGCCGTTTGTGTACATAACACCGAAGAACGCGAGCAGAGATACAAGGATAATCAGAACCAGCGCTCCGAGGTTTCTCAGGATTTTTCCGAAAACCAGCAGAAAGCTGTTCTTATAAATGTCCTTTATTGAGAGCTCATACGTGACGGTCATCAGCGGAGCGTAGAACATAGCAGTCACAAGGATTGCGGTAAACACGAGGTAAATCGACAGAATTGAACCGTAGGTGATGTTCTCGCCTGCCATTGAGCCGTAGTAGAGCACCGAAAAGAACGTGCATGCCGTAATCAGATAAATCGCAACGCCGTGAATCAGAAAATATCCGAGGTTTTCCTTAACTGATTTAATAAAGGTGGGGAAGAGCTCTGCGTCTTCGTTTTCAACCGCTATCTTGCGAACAAACATTACCAGTCCCGCAAGAAGCGGAGCCGACGGAATAATCGAAAGCCCCCATACTATGATGTTGTTAAAGCCTGTCAGATATCCAATCAGAATAAAAAGCCCCGTAAAAGCCGCGAGCGGAACGGAGAACATCAGCCCTGCCGCGAGGAGCTTCGGAAAGTATCTGAAAAAGTTTTTGAAAGCAGTTCCTTTTTTCTTCATAAATAACTCCTTGTTTTTGCTGAAATTATTGTATCACAAAGGCTCGTTTTTTGCCACACAAAATAGGTTACAAAACTGTAAAACGTCTGATTTTGTAAAATCAAATCCCGAAAGCCCCATAAATACTGGGCTTGAAAAATGTCGAATAATTTAGATAAATAAGGTTTAAAAAATGTACCAAAAACCTCTTGCAAACCCATTTTTTTTGTGATATTATACTACCGATGAGGATGTTTTGATGACAGTCGGTAAGTGCGTCTTTCGCGCTTCCGATGCCACGACTCACGGCGAAGGCTCGACGCCTTTTTCGAGTCAAAAAATTTTCTGAAAAGGTGGATTTTTATGAAAAGTTCAACAATCAAAAGAATCGCCGCTATCGGTCTTGCGTCTCTTATGACAGTAGGCGCTTTTGCTAGCTGCGGCGACGACAAGGGCGGCTCTTCCTCCAGCGGTTCCAAGAAGGGCGACGCTTCCAAGGGCTCTGTTTATTACCTCAACTTCAAGCCCGAGCAGGACGAAGCTTGGCAGAATCTTGCTAAGACTTACACAAAGGCTACAGGCACAAAGGTTACTGTTGTAACTGCTGCTGAGGGTACTTACGAGCAGACTCTTACATCTGAGCTTGCTAAGGACGAGGCTCCCACACTCTTCCAGGTTAACGGTCCCGTTGGCCTCGCAAAGTGGACAGATTTCTGCATGGACCTCAAGGACACAGACATCTACAGCCAGCTCACATCTCAGGACTTCGCTCTCAAGGACGGCGACGCTGTTAAGGGTATCGCTTATGTAATCGAGTCCTATGGTATCATCTACAACAAGACATTACTCCAGAAGTATTGTGATTCCGATTTCGCATCTGTTAAGTCTATCGACGACATCAACAGCTTTGACAAGCTCAAGACTGTAGCTGACGAAATCCAGAAGAACAAGGATAAGCTCGGTGTTAAGGGTGCGTTCACATCCGCAGGTATGGATTCCTCCTCTGACTGGAGATTCAAGACTCACCTTGCTAACCTTCCCATCTACTTCGAGTACAAAGACAGCAACGTAGGCGACAAGGATAAGCTCGACGGCACATACCTTGACAACTACAAGAATATCTGGGATCTCTATATCACAGATTCTACCTGCAAGGCTACTGAGCTTGCTTCCAAGACAGGCGCAGAGGCTGAGACAGAGTTCATCAACGGCGACGCAGTATTCTTCCAGAACGGTTCTTGGGAGTACGGCGCTGTTACAGAGGGCGGACTTAAGGACGACGACCTCGGCATGCTCCCGATTTACATCGGCGTAGGCGACGAGGCTAAGCAGGGTCTCTGCACAGGTACAGAGAACTACTGGTGCATCAACGACGAAGCTTCCGACGACGACAAGGCTGCTACAGCTGAGTTCATCAACTGGTGTGTAACCTCTGACGAGGGTACAGCTGCTATGGCTGACAAGATGGGCTTCGTAATCCCCTTCAAGGCTGCAAAAGAGAGCACAAACGTATTCGTTAAGATCGACAAAGAGCTCACAGAAGCAGGCAAAACTCCTGTAAGCTGGAACTTCACAACAATGCCTTCCGAGGATTGGAAGGACGGCGTTGGCGCTGCTCTTACACAGTACGCTGCAGGCACAGGCGATTGGGATGCTGTTAAGAAGGCATTCGTAGACAACTGGGCTACAGAGAAGGCTAAGACAGCTGAGGAATAATTCTCTCTGACTTTTACGATAATTAAACCTCACTAGGGGGGCTATATTTAGCCCCCCATTTTTTAAATGAAAGGCAATAGGTTATGTTTAAAAAACCACAAAGAAAGCTCTATGCTTTAATTTTTCTGCTTCCTACCTTTGCCGCCTTTGTTATCGGGTTTATCTATCCGTTCATAAGGGGTATTTACCTTTCGTTCTTTAAATTTCAGATAGTAAACAAAGCAAAATTTGTCGGTATCAGCAACTACCTCAAGGCGTTTAAGGACGAGAGCTTCCTTAACTCGTTCTGGTTTACGCTCGGATTTGTAATTGTCAGCGTAATTCTGATTAACGTTATGGCGTTTTTCATTGCTTACGCGCTTACCCTCAATATCCGCGGCTCCAATGCTTTCAGAACAGTGTTCTTTATGCCGAACCTCATCGGCGGAATTATCCTCGGTTACATCTGGCATCAGATTTTTGACGGACTTCTCCGCAATCTCGATATGCCTTCTCTGGTTACAAATTCCGACCTCGGCTTCTGGGGACTTGTAATTCTGATGTGCTGGCAGCAGGCGGGCTATATGATGATTATCTACATCGCGGGCTTCCAGAACGTACCTCACGACCTCTATGAGGCCGCGAAGATTGACGGAGCCAACAAGGGGCAGCTTCTGACCAAGGTTACGCTTCCTATGATGATGCCGTCTATTACTATTTGCTCGTTCTTAACGCTTACAAACTCGTTCAAGCTTTTCGACCAGAACCTCGCTCTCACGGGCGGCGCACCGCTCAAGGACGGCGTCTGGACAACGAGAATGATGGCGCTCAACATCTACAAGACGTTCTACGGCGAAGGCGTCAGCGCGAAAGGTGTAGGACAGGCTGAGGGTGTAATATTCTTCCTTATCGTTGTAGCTATTTCACTCGCACAGCTCTACTTTACAAGAAGAAAAGAGGTGCAGGCGTAATGTCAAAGGTTAAGGTCGTTTCCGATAAGGAGCCTAAGTTCAAGAAGAAACAGACTCTCGGAATGAAAATCCTGACGATACTCTTTATCGTCATCTCCGTCTTTTACGTAATGCCTGTAATTATCGTTCTTGTAAACTCGTTTAAGACGAAAGGCGGAATCGCAATGAACCTCTTTGCGCTTCCGAACAGTGAAACCTTCCACGGCTTCCAGAATTATATCAAGGGTATGACCTTCGGTAACTATCCTTTCTGGGAGTCGGCAATCTGGAGTTTGTTTATCACAATCTTCGGCGTTGCGATTATCCTTGTTTGCACATCTATGGCGGCTTGGTATATCCAGCGTTCAAATACTATTTTCTGTAAGATAGTTTACTTCTTCTGCATTTTCTCAATGGTTGTACCGTTCCAGATGGTTATGTTTACCCTCTCCGATACAGCTAACAAGCTCAAGCTTACAACCCCTTGGGGCATTCTTCTGGTATATCTGGGCTTCGGCGCCGGACTTGCCATATTTATGTTCTCGGGCTTTGTAAAGTCGATACCGATTGAAATTGAAGAGGCCGCCGACGTTGACGGCGCAGGTCCCATAAGAACCTTCTTCAGCGTTGTGCTTCCCATAATGAAGCCCACATTCATTTCGGTTGCGATTCTCGAGACAATGTGGATTTGGAACGACTATCTGCTCCCGTACCTCGTACTTGACGGAAAGCTCTACAAGACCATTCCGATTCATATGCAGTACCTGAACGGAAGCTACGGTCAGACTGACCACGGCGCGATTATGGCGCTCGTTGTGCTCAGTATTCTGCCTATTGTTATCTTCTACTTTGCGTGCCAGAAATACATCATTGAGGGTGTTGTTTCGGGTGCCGTTAAGGGATAAACTTACAAAAAATTTGAGGCTGACCCAGGGGTCAGCCTCTTGCTTTTAGATGCGATCAGCAGCCGCAGCCGCAGCCGTCGTTGCCGTTGTTACCGCAGCAGGAGCAGATGATGAGAATGAGGATAATAATCCAGCAGCAGTTACCGTTGCCAAAAAAGTTGTTGTTACACATATTGTCTTTCCTCCTTTCGTCTACATTACATAATATCCGAAAAGAGTAAGTGTGTGATTAGAACTTTTTCAGCAACTCAATTTCCTTCTGATAACCGTCGAGCTCGTTGGGAGTTTCGAGGTAAAAGGGGAGAGACCTGAGAATGGGATGAGTAACAATCCTCTCGAACGCGTCAAGTCCGATGAAGCCCTCGCCGATTTTCTCGTGTCTGTCCTTGTGACTGCCCAGGGGGTTCTTGCTGTCGTTTATGTGAATAGCTTTGAGTCTGTCAAGACCGATAACTCTGTCAAATTCTTCAAGTACGCCGTCGAGATTTTCCTTAATATCGTAACCGCCGTCGAAAACGTGACAGGTGTCGAGACAAACTCCCATCTTATCACTGAGCTCAACACGGTCGATAATAGCTCTCAGCTCCTCAAAGCGGCTTCCGACCTCGCTGCCTTTGCCTGCCATAGTCTCGAGCAGAACGGTCGTTGTCATATCCTCAAAGAGCACAGAGTTCAAAACCTCGGAAATCAGTTCAATTCCCTTGTCAACTCCCTGACCGACATGTGAGCCGGGGTGAAAGTTGTAGAGATTGTGGGGGAGATACTCCATTCGTCTGAGGTCGTCCTCCATAGTCTGAAAGGCAAACTCCCTCGTCTTTTCGTCCTTTGAACAGGGGTTAAGAGTGTAGGGAGCGTGCGCGAGAATTTTTGCGAAATTGTTTTCCTTCATAAGCTCCAGCAGAGCGTCCGCGTCAGCCTTGTCTATGTCCTTAGCCTTGCCGCCGCGCGGATTTCTTGTGAAGAACTGGAAAGTGTTGCCGCCTATGGCTATAGCCTGCTTTCCCATTGCGAGAAAGCCCTTTGACACCGAAAGGTGACAGCCTATATTTAACATATTATTCACCTCAAACTATGTGTTTGTTTAAAAACGGAATGTGATTTATAACTGCCGAAATAATAAACGATACGATTGTAACCGAAATACAGATAACGGGAGCCGCGAAAACAGGGTTAAACGTCAGTACGTTTATTCCTAAGCTGTAGTTGAGCAGCTCGATAATCGCGACGTGAACCAGATACACTCCGAAGCTGTACTTGGCAAGAGCTCTTTTGAAGCTTGAAGCCTTGCCGCCCGAGGATTTATCGTTAAAGTGGTTTTTAAAGAACAAAAAAACC
The DNA here is from genome assembly GCA_900315785.1 of uncultured Eubacteriales bacterium. Lineage (GTDB taxonomy): Bacteria > Bacillota > Clostridia > Oscillospirales > Acutalibacteraceae > Ruminococcoides. The sequence continues at coordinate 6,074 of ONAL01000016.1, read as the reverse complement.
GCCGCGGTAAACGCCGCTACATTGAACGTCGTGAATACGTAATATCCCGTGTAAAGGCTTTTCGAAATCATTGAGTGCTGATAGGTGCCGTAAACGGTTACGGCAAGCCCGATAATACCGAGCGCGTATATAACGTGCTCAAGCGTTTTGGAGATTTCTTTTTTGTTCAGGACGTGACCCAGCAGATAATAGCAGGTGTAGCCCATAGGTATGAAGAGGTAGAAGTTTGTATTCAGCGCCTTGATGTACTTGAAAAGTCTGCCTGTTATCGGGTTCGGAAACGTTGAAAGAATCATCATTATTTCGGGAATAATTCCTGCAAAAACCAGCCCGAGAATGAGAAACAGCTTTGTCAGATTCCTGTCCTCGGCAATTTTTCTGAGAATCGGCGTCACAAGGTAAAGTCCGCCGAGCATTGGCAGAAACCACATATGATAACGTCCGACAACAAGTCGGTCAATTGTCGCGCTGAGGTTTTGTGTTCTTAACCAGATTAATAAAGCATACACAATCGCCCAGAAAATATAAGCCGTCAGAATCCTGACAAGGTTCTTTCGGTAGATTTCCTTAGCGGACTTGCTGCTGCTCAGAAACAGCGCGCCGCTTATCATTACGAAAATCGGCACCGCCCACCTCGACAGGCTGTCGTAAATGTTCAGAATAATCCAGTCATAGCTTGCGACAGGCGCTGTGGTGAGGTTTTGAAAAACCGTGTGTATCATCACGACAAAGAACGTCGCGACAATTCTCAGCGTGTCAAGATATTCAATTCTTTTCCTTTCGGGGGAAAGGACTGTGCGTGTGTTATCCATAAATATTCCTCCGTCGTTAATTTTATCATATAGTACCGTATTAGGCAAGGGCTGCGCTTTGCGATTTCTATGTGCGAAACGATAAAAAGTACTTGATTGAGGCATATATTTGTGCTATAATATCGAGTGATAATGCGAAAATGCGGGAATTTTTGCTTTTTTCCCTGCAATCATTCTCTGAAAGGATAATATATATGGAGTTTAAGAACATTTACCGCACAGTAAACTGCGGACAGTTAAGAGAAGAAAACATCGGCGAGGAAGTCAGAGTTGCGGGCTGGGTCGAGAATATCCGTGACCACGGCGGCGTTATGTTCCTCGATATCCGTGACCAGTACGGCGTGCTTCAGGTTGTTGTACACGACGACAACCTCTTAAAGAACGTCAACCGCGAGTGTACCGTTACTCTCGGCGGCAAGGTCGTAAAGCGTGACGAGGACACAATCAACCCCAAAATCGCTACAGGCTACGTTGAGGTTCACACCGACGACATCACAGTCCTCGGCAAGTGCAAGAACGAGCTTCCCTTTGAGGTTGCTACCTCCAAGAATACAAACGAGGACGTTCGTCTCAGATATCGTTTCCTCGACCTTCGTAACCCCAAGGTTCACAACAATATCCTGCTTCGTTCCAAGGTTGTAAGCTTTATGAGAAGCAAGATGAACGAAATGGGTTTTGTCGAGATAAATACTCCTATTCTTTCAAATTCATCTCCCGAGGGCGCGAGAGATTACCTCGTCCCCAGCCGTAAGCACAAGGGTAAGTTCTACGCTCTGCCGCAGGCTCCCCAGATTTTCAAGCAGCTGCTTATGGTTTCGGGCTTTGATAAATACTTCCAGATGGCGCCCTGCTTCCGTGATGAGGACGCGAGAGCCGACCGCAGCCCGGGCGAGTTCTATCAGCTCGACTTCGAAATGGCGTTTGCTACTCAGGAGGACGTTTTCAAGGTTGCCGAGGAAGTTCTCTATTCCACATTCTCCGAGTTCACCGACAAGAAGGTCAGCCCCGCACCGTTCAGACGTATTCCGTTTGAGGAAGCTATGCTCAAGTACGGCACCGACAAGCCCGACCTTCGCAACCCTCTCGAGATTAAGGAAATCAGCGATATGTTCGTTGAGACTGATTTTGTTCCGTTCAGAAAGAAGTGCGTGCGTTCCATCAACGTTCCGAACGCCGCTTCCCAGAGCAAAAAGTGGTTCAAGCGTATGGAAGAGTTCGCGCTCTCCATCGGTATGAAGGGTCTCGGCTATGTAAAGGTTAACGAGGACCTCACCTTTGACGGTCCTATCGACAAGTTCTTAAAGCCCGGCGACAGGGAAGAGCTCATCGAGCGTAACGGCTCCAAGGCAGGCGACGTAATCTACTTTATCGCTGACAGCTATTCCGTAGCTCCCAAGCTTGCGGGTCAGATCAGAACAGAGGTAGCCAACAGACTCAACCTCATCGACACTTCACGCTTTGAGCTTTGCTTTATCGTTGACTTCCCGATGTACGAAATCGACGAGGACGGCAAGACTATCTTCACTCACAACCCCTTCTCAATGCCTCAGGGCGGTATGGACGCGCTCCTCAACAAGGAGCCCACGGAAATCCTCGCGTACCAGTACGACATCGTATGCAACGGCGTGGAGCTTTCCTCGGGCGCTGTTCGTAACCATGACCTCGATATTATGATTAAGGCGTTCGAGATTGCGGGTTATTCCGAGGACGAGCTCAGAGAGAAGTTCAAGTCGCTCTATACAGCGTTCCAGTACGGCGCACCGCCTCACGCAGGTATGGCTCCCGGTGTGGACAGAATGTTAATGCTCCTCACAGAGGAAGAGAATATCCGCGAGGTTATTCCGTTCCCGATGAATTCCAACGCTCAGGATCTGCTCCTCGGCTCACCCGGCGAGGTAAGCGAGCAGCAGCTTCGTGAGGTTCACATCAAATTAAGATAATCTCTACCAAGGTAGATTGGAAAGGCGATTTTTATGGTAACCAGAGAAGATATAGAAAACATCGCGATACTCTCAAAGCTGTTTGTAGCTGAGGAACAGCTCGACGACCTCACCAAGCAGATGCAGGAAATCGTTGAGTTTGCCGATACAATCAACAACGCTCCCGACTCGGGCGAGGAGTTTGATAACATCAACAACCTCTCCAATGTTTTCCGTGAGGACGTTGTTGTGCCCTCGCTTCCGAGCGAGGAAATCCTCAAGAACGCTCCCGAGCAGGCTGAGGATCATTTCTTAGTGAGAAATCACGCGTAAGGAGGTCGCTATGTCAGAAATCAGAAAAATCCACGACCTTCTTGAATCCAAGCAGATTTCCTGTAAGGAGCTCACCGAGAAGTATTTAACAGAAATTGATAAGTCAAATTCCGAGCTCAGCGCATATGTAAACGTCACCGCCGACGCGGCTCTCGCTCAGGCGGAAAAGGTTGACGCGAAGATAGCTTCGGGCGAAAAAATCGGACTTTTAGAGGGTGTGCCGATGACCCTTAAAGATAACCTGTCCACCAAGGGAATCGAAACCACCTGCTGTTCAAAGATTTTGACAGGCTACAAGCCTATTTATAACGCTACTGTATGGGATAAGCTCGAGGGCGAAGGCGCCGTATTACTCGGCAAAACCAATATGGACGAGTTTGCCATGGGTTCCTCTTGCGAGACCTCATACTTCGGCGGAGCCACAAACCCCGTGAACACAAAGCACTGCGCGGGCGGTTCCTCGGGCGGCGGAGCTTCCGCTGTCGGCGGCAATATCGCTGCCTACGGCTTGGGCTCCGACACCGGCGGCTCCATCCGTCAGCCCGCGTCCTTCTGCGGTATCGTCGGCTTAAAGCCCACCTACGGCGCGGTATCGCGTTACGGACTTATCGCGTACGCTTCGTCCCTTGACCAGATTGGACCAATCACCAAGACTGTCGAGGACGCGTCTATTGTGTTTGACGCAATCTCGGATTACGACCCCAAGGATTCCACATCCCAGGGCAGACAGGGTAACCCGACCTTTGATACAATCAATAACGATATCAAAGGTATGAAGGTTGGAGTTGCGCGTGAATACCTCGACGGTGTTCGCGACGACGTAAAGGAAGCTTTGCTTTCAGCTCTGAAGGTTTATGAGAGTCTGGGCGCTGAGGTTGTATACTTCGATATGCCCGCAATCAAGTTTGCGCTTCCCGTATACTATATCATCGCCTGTGCCGAGGCTAGCTCAAACCTCGGTCGTTACGACGGTATCCGCTACGGCTTCAAGGCTGAGCACTATAACGGTACTCACGATATGATGTGCCGCACAAGAAGCGAAGGCTTCGGCGAAGAGGTCAAGAGAAGAATCCTTCTCGGCACCTATGTGCTCTCTGCGGGTTATTATGACGCTTATTACAAGAAGGCTCAGAACCTTCGCGGTACAATAGTAAAGGCGTTCGACGACGCGTTCAAGAACTGCGACTTTATTCTCGCTCCGACTGTTCCCATGACGGCGTTTGAGATGGGTCACGCGGTTTCCGACCCTGTCGAAACCTACCTCACCGATATCTGCACAGTTCCCGTAAATATTGCGGGACTTCCCGCCGTTTCCGTTCCCTGCGGCTTCAACGCAAAGGGTATGCCTATCGGTATGCAGCTTATCGGCAACAAATTCAGCGAATCTGTTATTCTCAACGCTGCCAACGCGTATGAGAAGGCGGTTCCCGAGAACTTCAAAGAGACAAAGTGGGGTGTAAAGCTGTGAAATACGAATTAGTAGCGGGTTTCGAAACCCATGTGGAGCTTTCCACCAACACAAAGATTTTCTGTTCCTGTACAACTCAGTTCGGCGGCGAGCCCAACACTCACTGCTGTCCTGTCTGTATCGGACTTCCGGGCACACTTCCCAAGCTCAACCGTCAGGTTGTACGTTACGCAATAATGGCGGGTCTTGCGACTAACTGTGAAATCGCCGAGGTCGCAAAGATGGACAGAAAGAACTACTGCTATCCCGACCTTCCCAAGGCTTATCAGATTTCAGAGTACGACAAGCCGCTCTGCGAGCACGGATATGTTCAGCTCTCAAACGGCAGAAAAATCCGTATTCTCCGTATCCATATCGAGGAGGACGCGGGCAAGCTTATCCACGCTCACGGCGACACATATGTCGATTATAACCGCGGCGGCGTTCCGCTTATCGAGATTGTCACCGAGCCCGATTTCCGTTCTGCCGACGAGGCAAGGGAATATGTCGAGAAGCTCCAGCTCATTATGCGCTATATCGGCGTTTCCGACTGCCGTATGCAGGAGGGTTCAATGCGCTGTGACGTAAACATCTCGGTTCGTCCCGAGGGCAGCGACAAGCTCGGCACCCGTACCGAAATCAAGAATATGAACTCCATCAACAACATTGTAAAGGCTATGGAGTATGAATATGAGCGTCAGGTTGACGTTATCGAGAACGGCGGTACAGTCGTTCAGGAAACTCTCCGTTACGACGACGCTACAAACACAACCTCGTCAATGAGAGGCAAGGAGGACGCAAACGATTACCGCTATTTCCGTGACCCCGACCTTGTGACAATCCTCACAAGCAGGGAAGAGGTAGAGGAAATCAGAAAAACTCTCCCCGAGCTTCCCGAGGTTAAGAAGCAGAGATATGTCGACGACTATGATATCCCCGAAAAGGACGCTTCGCTCCTCACAAAGTACCGCAAGGTCAGCGAGTACTTCGACGAGGCTATCGAGGGTATCAAGAACCCCAAGACCGTCTCGAACTTCATCATCGGCTCTATCTTCCGTCGCGTTGAAACCGAGAAGGATAAGGAGAGCTTTGAGGTAGCCGTATCTCCCAAGCAGTTGAACGAGCTTGTAAAAATGCTCGAGGATAAGAAGATTCAGAACAACCTTGCCAAGAAAACTCTTGAGAAGATGCTCGACACAGGCAAGCCCTGCACCGAGTTTATCGACGAGAGCGACCTCGGCGGTGTTGATGATTCCGCGCTTGAGACAATGTGCAAAAACGCGATTGACGCTAATCCCAACGCTGTTGCGGACTATAAGGGCGGCAAGGAAAAGGCGCTTATGTCACTTCTCGGCAACGTTATGAAGCAGAGCCGAGGCAAGGCAGACGCTCAGGCTGTCAAGGCTAAGCTTATCGAGCTTATCGGATAATAATTATGTAAAAGAAAAAACAGACAGGTTCACGCCAATATCATTAAGATAAGCCAAAGGGTGCAAATCAAAAAAAGACACACTTGCGAAAGCAGGTGTGTTTTTTCGTAAAAAAGCAAAACGAAAAGACCAA
>ONAL01000030.1 GCA_900315785.1 uncultured Eubacteriales bacterium | reverse complement strand
TCCCTCACATACGCGGGATAATCCGCGTACATATTGAGCGGGTCAAGCCCGAAAAAGTTGAGAATACAGAGGGCAAAAACAACAGCCGACGAAGCCGCGAACACAGTAAAAACAAGCTCGCTTTTTTCGTAAAATCTCGACACAAAGAAGTAGCAAAGCAGAAAAGCGATATACAGAAGCAGACCGCAGTTTCTGCCCTGATTTCCCGTGAAGCTGTCCTGAGAATGGTCAGACAAAAGCGTTGAAACCGTCATAACGACAAGCAGGGAGAGCAGCGAAATATCGGTAACGCTCAGGCGCAGACAATCCCTTATCTTTCCCCTGTCAAGCACAAGACAGAGAATACCCGCAACCGTCAGAGCGGCTGTCGCGGCGAGGAAAAAGCTATATTTGTCGTGACGTATATTTGAATACCGGTCTGTGAAAAACAGCGGAAAAACGCCGAACATCAGAAGGAGAAAGCAGCCCGTCACAAAGCTTTTTGCTCCCGAAAAATCAATCCGTGATTTTAACATATCATCACCGAGATAATTATACCTCGTTCGGCGAATTATGTCAATTTTTAAGGAGCTTGAGCTTGCCGTCGTCGGTTCTGAGAATCAGGGAATCGCCTCTCAGTGTGTACGAAAAGGCGTACGGCTCATCGCCGTAGATAATCATACTTTCCTTATCGATAACGCACAGCCCCTTTATCTCCGCCTTTGACTTTCCCGAAATCTTTAAATCGGCAAAATCCGAGGAAAAGCTCAGGCTCACGCTGTCGCCGTTTCTGAGCTCCGCTTTCCAGCTGTTCTGCTTGATTTCGCCCGAGCTGTCGCGCGCTGTCGGAGTACAGCCCGAGAGCATAACAAGGCTCAGAAGCGCCGCCGCGTATATATATTTCATACATTCACCCCGCATTATTTCTCATTCATTTATACGATTTACCGAAAGTGGTTATTACTGATTTACAGTTTTGTTATATTTCTTGAAAGGCAAAATAATATTATGTATAATGGGAAAAATGATGATTATGAAGGGGGAAAAACTGTGTCCCGTACCATAGATAACGCTCAGAAAATTTTCGACGAAAACGGAGAGGTAAAAATCGGCGGCTGGTCGAAATCGCCCCTCTTTGAATACAACAAGGAAGCCTATCCCGCACCGAACAAGCTGGTCGAGAAGGACTGCTACTATATGTCAAACGGCGAAATGGGATTTTACTTTTCGGTCGAGACGGTCGGCAGCGAGCTGATGATTAAGCTTGTTTTCGTCGATTTCAAAACAGGCGAAATAACTCGTGATTACGTCACCAAAAAGTTCTGGCTCGACCCGCAGAAGCTCCCCGAATCGGGAAGTCTCGGCGAGTTCTCCTACACCGACAAAAAAATCGCCCTCACAATGACGAACACCGTCGAGGGCAGATATATCAAATGTGATTTCATCGACTTCAACAACTATATGAACCTCTACGTCAAGGTGCTTGTGACAAAGAAAAACGGCGACAGTCTCAATATGATTGCTCCGTTCGAGAAGTTCCCGAGGTGCTTTTACCTCAAGCGCTTTGTGCCGAAGTTCATCGCAAGCGGAGTTGTGCGGCTGGGCGGCACCGACTACAACCTCGACGAGAACAACAGCTTTGTTTACTTCGACTGGAGCCGCTACGCTCTGCCGAAAAAGCAGAAATATCAGGTGCTCTCCGCAGTCACCGACGTAGGCGGCAAGCGCTTTGCGATTAACCTCGCGTCAAAGGTCGGCACCAACCGCAAGGGCAGCGAGAACTGCTATTTTCTCGACAACTATATGCGCAAAATCAGCCGCCTCAAGGTCGGCGGCGACGAGAAAAATCCCGAAAGCAAGTGGTTTTTCACGACCTCGGACAAGAGCGTAAACCTTGAATTCACGCCCGAAATCCGCGACGGAAAGCTCATAAGCTGCAAATGCGAAAAGCTCACCTTCCTCTGCGGCACGCTCAGCGGAACGCTCGCGGACCTCGGCGGCGAGGCTCAGCTCGACAACGTAAAAGCACATATGATTTTCACCACATTATAGGCACATACGCACAGTCAGACACCTTGGCTGTGCGTTTTCCGTTATTATTCACAAAAATTCAAATGTGATAGCTATACGGTTGATTTGTCACGGTAAATTTGGTATACTAAAGTGATTTTTACGACAAATAACGACAGACTGAGACAAGGTCTGCCTCAACCTTTGGAGGGTTAATTTGAAAAAAGCAAGGCTTCTGATATTTGCCGCATTTCTTCTGGTCGGAGCGGCGATAATCGCTCTGGGTATGTATATCCAGGACAGCGAGAGTCTCCCGACAATACGGTTCGTATGCTCAGCCGCAGACGACGTTGAGGAACGAATTGCGCTGTATCAAGATAACGAAAAATACTACGCGTTTCTGCCGTCATACGCGGATTTAAAATCCACACGCATAGAGTACAGAGCAGGCTGCAGCCTCTATCTCGACGGCAAATACTACAATTCCGACACGGATTGTTCCGATTTATCGACCGACAAAACCTATTCAATGGTGATAAAGAACGCGGTCGGAATGACCGTCGGCAGCGAAAAGCTCGTCGTCAAGAAAGCCGAGAACATCGGCACGCTGGCGATTCATCTGACGAACGGCTCGCTCGACGAAATCAACGCCGACCAAAGCGTTTCCAAAAAGGGCTACTGCTCACTCATCAAAGCGAACAAAAAGCTCGATTACTCGGGCAGAATTGATTCTCTGCAAGGCAGAGGAAACACCACCTGGGCACAGGACAAGAAGCCCTACACAATGCAGCTTTCCGAGGAAGCCGACCTGCTCGGAATGGGAAGCAGCAAAACGTGGGTTCTGCTCTCGAATTCCTTTGACGAATCGGGCTTGAGAAATAAGCTTGCGTACGACGCGGCAAAGGAGCTCGGCGTGAAATACGCGGTTAACTCCGAATATGTCGACTTATATGTGGACAACTCCTACTACGGTCTTTTTCTGCTCGCGGAAAAGGTCGAGGTCGGCGAAAACCGTGTAAACATAACCGACCTGGAAAGCAAAACAAAGGAAATCAACGACGCTCCCCTCAAGACCTATTCCGAATATTTTGACGTACTCGGCGACAAAACAAACCGAGGCTTCAACATAGAGAACAACCCCGACGATATCACGGGCGGTTATCTGGCACAGATAGAGCACCACAAGCACAGGATTATGGAACGGGAAAGTATTTTCCACACCGACGACCTCAGCTTCTCCCTCTCCTCTCCGAAATACGCGAGCAAGGAGCAGATTTCCTACATCTCAAAGCAGTTCAAGAAATGCGAGAGCAAGCTCAAAAAAGACGACCTGTCGATGATTGACGCGGAATCCTTTGTTAACTATTACTTTATTCAGGAGTTTTTCGCAAACACCGACAACTGCAGCTTCTATATCTGCAAGGATACGGACAGGAAAAACGGCAAGCTCTGCGCCTGCTCTATCTGGGATTTTGATTTGAGTATGGGCAACAGCTGGAGAGTTTCGACTGTCAATCCCAAGACACTCTACAGGTGCTACGACAACTGGTACGAATACCTCTACCGCAACGAGGAGTTCAAGCAGCTTGTCGTTGAAAAATACAAGGAGTACAAAAAAAGCGTTCAATCGTCGCTCTTTGACAGGATAAACGAATACGGCAAAAAAATCGCGCGCTCCTTTGATATGGACAAAATCCGCTGGCGCTGCAGCACAAATCAGGACACGCGAGCCGACGAAAGCCAGAAGCGGTTTGACACAATCGACGGTCACATCGAAAGAATCACCGACTTTATGACCAAGAGAATCAGCTTCCTCGATTCATTGTGGATAAAGGGAAACAGATATTTCAGGGTAGGCTTTGCCTCTACCGAGAAGATTTATCCGTACAAATACAGATATTCCGTATTAATCAGACACAGACTTCACGACTATCCCAACCCCGAATGCGACGACACAATCGGCTACAGATTCCTCGGCTGGTATGACGAGAACGGCAACAAGTTTGAGGAGCATATGATTATCAGGCACAGCGCCGCATATACCGCTCGGTGGGAAAAGATTGAAAGTCCGACCGTCAAGCCCAAAACGGCGGTCACAACCCAGACCTCAAAGAGCTTCTTTGAGCGCATAGCGTGGAGATTCAAGGGAAAGCACAAGTACTTTACAATCGGCTTCGGCATTATCGGCTTGTCGGTGGTAATCTTCATATTCTGCGACATTCGCCGACACCGCAAATCACGGAGGTATAAAAATGGACTCAAACATTAAATACCGACACGAGCTCAAATATCAGTGCAGCGAAGTGCAGCTCGCGATTATCCGAAGCCGTATGCAGTCGCTTATGCGCTACGATTCGCACGCGCAAAACGGTCAATACACAATTCGCAGTATGTACTTTGACAACTACGAAAACCGCTGTTACTACGAAAACGAGAGCGGAACAGACCCGCGCGAGAAGTTCAGAATCCGCATATACAACGCCAAAAGCAACCGCATTTCGCTTGAATGCAAGCGCAAGGAACACAGCAAAACGCACAAGACCTCCTGCCTTATTTCGCTTGATGATTTCTATCAGCTTGTAAACGGCGGAAGTCTCGGAAATCTCGCGGACAAGCCCGCGCTTTTCAGAAAGTTCACCGTGCTTATGCAGACCCAGAGGTTCACTCCCGCGGTCATTGTGGAATACGAACGCACGCCCTTTGTCTGCGAGCTCGGCAACGTCAGAGTTACGCTCGACCAAAATATCCGCTCGTCAAACGACTTTGACGGCTTTTTCAATGATAATCTGCCGACAAGACAGATTTTGCCGAAGGGACAGCATTTGCTCGAGGTCAAATACGACGAGCTTTTACCCGATTTCATCAAGGAGGCGCTTGAGCTCGGCAACCTGCAGCAGAGCACCTTTTCAAAATACTATCTATGCAGAAAATACTCAATGGGAGGTACATTATGAGTTTTAAGGATATTTTCAAAAACTCGTTTCTTAACGGCTTTTCAAGCGGCGTAGACGTTAAGACAATCATCATCAGCCTTGCCGTAACGACGGTGCTGGCGCTCTACATCTTCTTCATTTACCGTATGGTAACGAGAAAGACATTCTACGCAAAGACATTCAACCTGTCGCTGATTGCGATGGCAATCATCACCGCGGCGATTATTCTGACAATCCAGTCAAACATCGTGCTTTCGCTCGGTATGGTCGGCGCGCTGTCGATTATCCGTTTCAGAACGGCAATCAAGGACCCGCTCGACCTCGTGTTCCTCTACTGGTCAATCAGTATGGGTATCATCTGCGGCGCGGGACTTTCGGTAATCGCGGTTATCCTTTCGCTGATTATTTCGGTAGTGGTAATCGTTATGCAGAAATATCCGACGAAAAAGCTCTCGATGATTCTCGTCGTCAACAGCTCGGACATCAACAGCGACACGAGGATTCTCGCGAACGTGAAGAAGTACAGCAAGTATTTCAAGGTGAAGTCTCGCAACCTCACCCCCACCTCGCTCGATATGGTAATCGAAATCAGAACCGACGAGGACAGCAAGCTCGTACACGACGTGCTCAGAATTGAGGGAGTGACCGCCGCGTCAGTCCTCACACACGACGGCGAAATCACAAGCAGTTAAGATATAAAAAGTTATGGGCGAAGCTGATGCTTCGCCCTGATTTTTTGGGAGCGTTTTCTTAACGGTCGGCTTCGAATCTCCGAGGTGATCCATCGGGACGTTCCAGCTCCCGAGACGTTCCAACTCGTTTGTTGCTGCGTGTGAGGAACTATGCCGTCATCAGCGCTCCTCGTTAAAAACCGTCCACTGGACGGTTTTCTTAACACTCGGCTTCGAATCTCCGATGGCATAAAAATACCGAGCTCATACGAGCTCGGTTTTTTATGGTGATCCATCGGAGATTCGAACTCCGGACACCTTGATTAAAAGTCAAGTGCTCTGCCAACTGAGCTAATGGATCATGGGGTGGAATACCGGATTCGAACCGGTGGTCTCCAGTGCCACAAACTGGCGCGTTAACCAACTACGCTAATCCCACCATATGGCGCGCCAAAAGGGACTCGAACCCCTGACCTACTGCTTAGAAGGCAGTTGCTCTATCCAGCTGAGCTATTGGCGCATATGCTGTTTTATGCCTAAATCAGCCTATCTATTATATCTAAAGAGACGTGATTTGTCAAGTCTTTTCAGGGTTTAATTTTAAAAATCAAAAACTAAATTTCTTCGGCGGGCACAGAACGGCACAGCGAGCTGTTTTTGTATCGTGAATCGTAGGTGACCTCGCGTATCAGCTCGATGAATTCGGGGAGCACTACGCTGTCGTTCTCGCTCAGCAGCTCAACCTCGATATAGGCTTGGTGCTTCCAGAACGGAAAAACGTCGATTTCATAATAAACGCCGCCGTACATCAGGCAATACCTGTCCTTTTCGATTGAGCCGATTACCGCTCCCTCCTTGAGCAGAGCTTCATACTCTTCTTCGGTCAATCTGGTCTCAACCTCTTCCCTGACGGTCTCGGAAATCTTGCTCTTCACGGTCTTGATAAAGATATTCTTGCCGTTTTCGCCGCGCTTGCGGAGCCTGTAGCGACCGTTTTCGCCGAGCAGATAGGTCTGGAAGATATGAGACTTGCTGCACACGAGCGTGCTCAGACAGTCCAAATCGGGGTACTTTATGAGATACTTCCGCTCAATCTCGAGCGGCTTCGGGATTCCGAGAAAAGCCTTGACCTCTCGGAGCAGAATCGCGAACTTCTCCTCAAAGGTCTCCTTAACGGGGATAAAGCGGTAATGCGGATTACCGCACCAGGCTCTGAGGGAGCGCTCGTTTATCTCTCTGGCTTCGAGCCTTGACTCGACCCTCAGCTCGTTTGTCCTGTACTTTGTGTCGTCGGTCGACGAGGTGCTGTCGAGGTGAAAAACCGCGTCGTAGCGGTCGCGCAAGTCAACCTCGGTCAAATCAAGCTCCGACTTGAGACGCTCAAAATCGCCGTCGTCAAGATACACACGGCAGTCCATAAGACCTCTGTCGCAGATTATGACCGAGTTCTCCCCTGCCCTCTCTTTTGCGCTCTTTTCCGTTTCAAGCTGCAAAAGCGCAATCGCCTTCTGAAATTCATACACGGGACGCGAACGGTCAAAGCCGCCGCCGAGAACGCTCTGAGCGGCTTCCGTGACGCAAATCACGTCCAGACCGAGCTTTTCGAGTTCTTCAGAAAGCGCTCTGAGCGCCTTTGACTTGCCGCCCGAGGGTCCTCCCGAGAGCACAATTATGGGAACAGATTTCATATTTTTCAGCTCCGATACCGATATTGTCTACATTATAATTAAATAAGGCGGCGTTTTATTTCTAATACAGAATAATAAAATTTTCTTGATATCTAATTAAACCGATTTTCTTGACAGCGTTTATAATAGGTGATACAATTTAGTGTGTTAAATCGAATGCCAAAATGAAAGGAAGTCTTAATTATGGCAGCAAATAATATTGATTGGTCAAATCTCGGCTTCGGATATATTCAGACCGAGAAGAGATACGTTTCCAATTTCAAGGACGGAAAATGGGACGACGGCGTTATCACAGAGGACGCTGACATCTGCCTTAACGAGTGCGCAGGCGTTCTTCAGTACGCTCAAACCGTCTTTGAGGGACTCAAGGCATACACAACCGAGGACGGCAGAGTTGTAACATTCCGCCCTGACCTCAACGCGGACAGACTTATGCAGTCCTGCGAGAGACTCCAGATTCCCACGGTTTCAAAAGAGAAGTTCATCGACGCTATCGAGAAGGTCGTAAAGGCGAACATCGACTACGTTCCTCCTTACGGCTCGGGCGCGACGCTTTATATTCGTCCGTATGTTTTCGGAACAAACCCCGTTATCGGCGTTAAGCCCGCTGACGAGTATCAGTTCAGAGTATTCGTAACTCCCGTAGGTCCTTACTTCAAGGGCGGCGCAAAGCCGATTACAATCCGCGTTTGCGACTACGACAGAGCGGCTCCTCACGGCACAGGTCACATCAAGGCAGGTCTCAACTACGCAATGAGCCTTTACCAGATTGTTGACGCTCACAACAAGGGCTTTGACGAGAATATGTACCTCGACGCGGCTACACGCACATTCGTTGAGGAAACAGGCGGCGCTAACTTCCTGTTCGTCACAAAGGACGGCACGGTTGTATCGCCGAAGTCAAACTCCATTCTCCCCTCAATCACAAGAAGAAGCCTTATGATTGTCGCTGAGAAGTACCTCGGCTTAAAGGTTGAGCACAGACCCGTCAAGTTCGAAGAGGTCAAGGACTTCGCAGAGTGCGGTCTTTGCGGCACAGCGGCTGTTATCTCCCCTGTCGGCAAGATTAACGACCACGGCGAGGAAATCTGCTTCCCGAGCGGTATGGAAGAGATGGGACCGATTACAAAGAAGCTTTACGAGACGCTCACAGGTATTCAGATGGGCAGAATCGAAGCTCCCGAGGGTTGGATTCACGAAATCAAATAAGAAGCATAAAAGGCTTGGCAGTGAAGCTGTCAAGCCTTTGGTTTTCAAAAATTAAGGGAACGGTTTTGCCGTTCCCCTTTTTTATCGTTTGGTTTAGTTAAAGATACTCCACGGGTCCTCGATTGACCAGCCGCTGCTGTCGTCTGACTGCTGCTGTTTCTGGGAGTTCTGAGAATTCTGCGCGGTGTTTGAGCTCTGGGTGTATTCCTCAAGCGTCATTGTGATTGTGCCTGTTCTGCCCGAACGGTAAACCTTGAAGGTAACCTTGTCGCCGACCTTGTGCTTGTTGATTTCCGTGTTGAACTCGGAAGTCGACTTGACCTCTGTGTCATTGACCGCGGCAATGATATCGCCGCTCTTGAAGCCCGCCTTTTCGGCGTTGCTGCCGTTGTTGACGCTTGTTACATAAACGCCTGTCTGGTTTGCGCCGTACATCCAGAGCTGAGCTGTGGAGTTGACGTCCGCAAGAGACATACCGATATCAATCTGACCCTTGACGTAGCCGTACTGCTTTAAGTCGGAGAGCACGTTTTCAACGTCGTTAATCGGGATTGCGAAGCCGATACCCTCTGCGGAATCGGAGCTTGACTTTGCGTTTACGATACCGATGAGCTCGCCCTCGCCGTTGAAGAGACCGCCGCCCGAGTTTCCGGGGCTGATTTCCGCGTTGGTCTGGAGCAGGTTCATTGTCTCGTTATCTATAGTAACCTCACGGTCGAGAGCGGAGATGATACCGTCTGTGACGCTGCCGCCGAGCTGTCCGAGAGGATTGCCGATTACTACCGCGTAGTCGCCTACCGCGATTTTATCGGAATCGCCGAAGGTTGCGGCTGTGAGAGTTGACTTGGGTGAAATCTTGAGAAGCGCGATATCGCCAGCCTCGTATGTTCCTACGACCTCGACGTCGGTGTACTCGGTCTGGTCACGGAGAGTTACGGTGATGTGGGAAGCGCCCTCGATAACGTGATAGTTGGTTACGATGTAGCCGTCGGTTGTGACGATAACGCCCGAGCCCGCGCCGCTCTGGATATACTGCTGAGAGAACGAGCCTGTTACGACGGATTCGGTGGTAATCTCGACTACCGCGTCAGCCGATTTCTTGACGATTTCGGCTGTGGTGAGCGTTGAGCCCGAGGAAGCGTAGGACGCGCTGCTCGATTCGGACTTGCTGACGTTGAGCGCCGAGCCCGAGGTTTTGGAGTCTGAGCTGTTCTGCGAAGCGAAGTACTTGCCTGCGAAGTAGCCGCCGCCTACGCCGAGCACCATCGAGCTCAGAATACTAATCATAAGGACTACGGCTAACGCTCCGCGCGATACGGGCTTCTTTTCCTTTTTGACCTTTTCGCGTCTCTGACGAGGCTCTCTTACTACAGGTCTTGCGGAATATGATACGGGAATGTAACCGCTGTTGAAGCTCTGAGCGGGCTGTTCGCTGACTATGTTCTCTTCGGGAGCAGAGAAGCCGTCGGCTTCCTTCACTTCCTGCGAGAAGTTCTCCTTGTAATACTCATCAACCGTGTAGGCGGGCTGAGAGGTGATTACAGGCGGCTCGACAGTCGGCTCTGTATAATGCGGCTGCGCTCCCTGGTTGGAGTTGAAGCTCACATTCGGATTGGAGTTGTAATTAGTTTCGGGATTCTGAAAACCATTGTTTTCATAAGGATTATCATACATATCTATATACCTCCGTATGAGTTATTTCTTATGTTGAAATTATGATACCCTTGCTATGTGAAAATTATATGAAATAAGATTGAACTTTTCGTAAAAATAAAAAGAACTTTTTTGACAAAAAACGCCCCGACGGATTGCGTGTAGACAAATAATGTATAGCAAATAAGGGTGCAAGCCGTCAGGGCGGGTTTAGCTGTTAAGTTTTCTTGAGAGCGTAGGTGACGTCGCTGACAGCGGCGACCTCGGGAGAGTGCGTAACGATGATTACGCACTTTCCTTCATCGGCAAGCATTCGGAAAATCCTGATGATTTCGTCCTGCGTCTCGGAATCGAGGTTGCCTGTCGGCTCGTCGGCGAGGATAAAGTCGGGGTCATAGGACAAAGCTCTGGCGATAGCCACACGCTGCTGCTGTCCGCCCGAGAGCTTGAGCACGCGTCGGTTGGCTTCGGAGAGGTCAAGTCCTACCTTTTGCAGAAGCTCGAGCGCGATTTCCTTTTTGGGACGGTCGAACTTCTTGCCCGAGATATCCATCGAGAGGATTACGTTCTCGATAGCCGTAAGGTGAGTGAGGAGGTTGAAGCTCTGGAAAATTACACCCACATACTTGCTGCGGAAACGGTACCTGTCGATATCGAGGACGTTTTCGCCGTTGAGAAGAATCTCGCCGCCTGTGGGTCGGGCAAGGCTCGAGAGCACGGACAGAAGCGTTGTTTTGCCTGCTCCCGATTTGCCGACAATCGTGTAGATTTTGCCTGACTCAAACTCCATATTGATGTTTTCGAGGACATTTTTTGAGCTCTTATCATAGCGGTAAGAAATGTCGTTGAGCTTTAAAGTAGTCATAGTAATTACCCCCCTTACGACCTGTTGGAAAGAATTTTGAGCGGTTCGTACCTCATTATGCATATCAGAGCCGCGAGGCTTGCGATAAGCGTCAGGAAGAGACCGACCAGAGCGAGCTTCAGAATTACCATAAGGTTTGTCGCTGACGAAATGCTGTCGACGTACTTGACAGAAGCAGACTTCTCGGAAGAGCGCATTCCGTGACCGCCCATCGGGGGCGTACCCATTGAGGGAGCGGAGTTTCCGTCGTTCTTGAAGCCGAAGTTCTGACTGATTTTGTCGGAGCTCGACTGCTCGCTCTCAATCTGGCTGCTGAGGAGCGTGTTGGTGACGGGAACCGAAACCACCGCTCCGACGCTGGTGCCGATGATGAGCGCTGCGAAGGTGACTATCAGAATCTCCGTTACGAACTGAGCCGCTACCTTTGCCTTTTTCATACCGATTGCGGTGAGGGCGCCCACCTCGTACTTGCGTTCTCTGAGACTAAAGACGTTGAGCGTGATAAGGATTGCTCCGCCTACCGCAAGCACGATTAAGAAGAACCACATCGCCGTTGTGGAAAGAGTCTCGAGAGGTCTGAGGCTGTTCTCATATGCTGTCAAATCGGACGAGCTGACCTTGTAGTCGTCGCTGAGACCGAGGTCATAGACCTTTTTAGAGAAGGTGTTGTAGTTGTCAACGTTCTTGAAGGTGTAGGTAAACGCGAGGTTATCCTTGAGAACGGCTGACTTCTCGTTTCCGCTGCTGTCCGTGGTCTTGTTGTCCGCTTTCTCACTTGCCGAAATGATTTTGCTGAACGCCGTGTAATTCATATAGATGTTGTTTGCGGGGTCGTTCATCATAAAGCGGTTGTTCTCGGTCGAGGAAGCCTCGGAGTTCTTGTAGATGCCCACACTTTTGAGCTTGTATGTCTCGTCCTCACAGCTCGGGTTTGCGAGAGTTACGGTGTCGCCCACCTTGAGGTTGTTGTAGGACGCGAGCTCGTTTGAGATAATGCACTCGAGAGCGTCGGAGCTTTCGTCAAACATCTTGCCGTCGGAAATTTTGCAGCTGCCGTCGTCGCCGAAAAGCGAAAGCATAGCGTCATAGGACGAGAAGCCTGTGATTGAAAAATCTCCTCTGCTGAGACGTCCGCGCATTCCGCCGTCGGAATCGCCGCCCATACCGCCGAAGCCGCCCATCTCGGGAGGAGCGTTTTTCTCCTGAGAGCTGCTGTCTGAATTGTTCTGAGTGCTGTCAGATTTTTTGTCCGAGGACTTCGAGCTGTCGGAGCTTGTTGAGCTGTCGGTCTCGTCGGTACCGTAGGGAATCAAGTCGCCCGTTGCGTTGAGCGATACGGCGCCCGAATAGTAGTAGCCGTCGCCGCTCGAGAGCGCCTTGGTATACTTCATATAATCGTCGAGGGAAAGCGAGGTTCCCTGCAGAACGCCGAAGTCAAACTTGCCTCGGTCAAAGCTCTTCTGATTTGAATCGGAGCTCTGGTTGTTCTGGCTGTCCTGATTGTCCGAGGACTCGTTCTTCTGCATTTCTTCCATAGCCTTCTGACGGTCAAACGAAATCTGCGCCGTCACGTTAAGGCTCGAGAGCGTGTCCGCCTTGGCTGTCTCGGCTGCCTGTCTGATTGAGAGCGACACGCACGCCGAAACTGATATGATAAGCACGATTATTCCTATGAGAATATTTCGAAGCTTGTTTCGGGTAATGCTTTTCACAGCATTTTTCAGAATGTACATTTTTCTGATACCTCCTTTGGGATTTGACTAAATTATAGAATCCGACTTTGAACCGCAATAAAGGATTTTTTGAACAAAATGTGAAAGCTTCAAAATTTTTTTGTGAAAAAGTGTCAGTGAGCACTCTCGCCCGCCTTTCCAAGCGTTCATCAACGGCGGTATAGAAAAGTTCCCAATAAAAAAAGGAGTCCGAAGACTCCCAAAATCATATTAATTTGTACCGAATAAATTCAGACGGTGCTGATGATATACTCGTATTCGGGGCAGAGCCGACCGTCGGGGATTTCCGCTCCGTGAAAGATAACGGCGTTCTCAAAAACCTCGACAAAGTATCCCTGAGAGCAAAAGCCCTCGCCGCCGTTGTAGTCGAGACCTTCATCGTTCGGATTCGGCAGAGTTGAACCCGCAAGCGCGGGAACGTGAATCATATTGCACGCGCCGCCGTTTTCGTTCGAGAAGTTATAGCCCATTGAAAAATCCTCGTGAGTGTGACCCGAGATAAAAATCAGGTTTTTGTACTTTTTCAGAATCGACCGAAGCCGTGATACATTTTTGAAGCGGTCGTCAAGCAGAGCGTGATAATATGGCTTTTCCATTCTGTCGCCCGCGCCGAAGCCCTTAATCGGTGAATGCTCGATTAAAAACACCTTTACTTTGCCGCAGTACTTATCGAGCAGAGTTTCGAGCCAAAGCATCTGAGCGTCGGAGAACTGGTCGGACGCGGCGGAATTGTACTCGCTCTCCTGTGCCATAAAGATAAAGAGGTCGCCCGATTTCGGCTCGGTTCTGTAAAAATACGGAACGTCATCAAGAGCTGTCGCCTGCATAAAAGCCTCGGTGCCGCGCTCCTTGCCGCAGCGCAAATCGTGGTTTCCGTTCGCCGACCAGACAGGATTATGAAAATCCGACTGAGCAATCAGGCTGTTGAAGAGCTCCCATTCTTCCTTTGAGCCGTAGGCGTTTGTCACGTTGTCGCCCGCAGAGACAATGAAGTCGGCGTTCTTCTCGGCGGCAAAGCGCAGAGCCTGTGTCCAGCGCTCGGAGGATTTGCTGTAAAAGCCCTCGCAGTCGATATGCAAATCGGCAAAGGTGCAGAATGTATAAACAAGTCTGCCACGGTTCTTCATCGTCTCACCTCCGAATTAATTATACCGAACACAAAAGGAAAACGCAAGAACGAAAAAAGCTGTGTTCTTCGGCTCGAGAGCGGAGAACACAGCAAATTATTCTTATGTCGAAGCGCTATACAATGCAATCGTTCAGGAAAGGAATCTGGTTCAGAATGAAGGAAATAACATAGGATATGATGAGCGTTACAATACAGAAAACAGGTGATGAGATTAAGGGGCTGTAAGCCATCGGAGAATAGTGAAGTCTGACTGTCATATACTCAAGTACAGCGACGTGAACGAGGTAAACGCCAAAGCTGTATTTTGAGAGTCTGCTGACAGTTTTGCTGTAGAGCGAATCGCTTTTCTTTACATGGTAATGCTTCTTGAAGAACACAAAAACCGCTGCCGCCATCATCGCTACATTTGTCGAAGTGTATTCATAGAAGCCGACATACGCGAAATGAGCGGCATTTGAGCGCAGATAAGTGGCAAGGAGCGTATACACAAAGCCCGCAACACCCATTATGTAAATCGCCCATTCAAGCTTTTTGGAAATCTCGAATTTGTTCAGAACATATCCAAGCACAAAGTAGCCCGCATATCCCAACGGAACAAACACGTTGAAATTATACTTTGTCTGATTGACGAACTGGATAATCTTCTGCGTTGTTAACGACGGGAAGCTTTCAAGCACCTTTACGAGGTCAGGCAAAAACATCGCGAAAATGAGCGCCAGAATCAGGAAAAGTCTGATTGTGCTCTTTTCCTCGACAATCTTTCGGAGCAGCGGAGTAACCAGATAAAGACCAATCATCATTAGGATAAACCACATATGAAAATGACCGTTAATCAGCTGGTCAAGAGTAGTATTGAAGTCGTTGTAATAAATGTTGCAGATTATTGAATAAATTATCGTCCAGACGACATACGCGATTGCAAGTCTCAGGACATTCTTTTTCAGAATCTGCCCAAACGGCTTTTTGCTGTCCAGGAACAGCGCTCCGCTTATCATTACAAAAACAGGAACCGACCACCTTGAAAGGCTGTCGTAGGCATTGAAAATCTGCCATTCCGAGCTCGATACGGCAGCATTGTTGAAGAGGTCGAAAACTACGTGTATCATCACGACAAATATCATCGAGAAAACTCTCAGAAAATCCAGATAGGCTATCCTATCACGCGGAAGCCGTTTAACATTTTTGTTTCCCACTATACCATACCTCATTATCAGAATGATTGTGACAAAATCACCCTTTCATAATAACATACAGAAGTGTGTTTTGCAACACAAACAGGACAATCAAGCAGAAAAGCGCGGAGCAAACCGCGCTTTTGCATTTATTTGAATCTGAATTCCTTTACTTTCCAGAAAATGTTATCCTTGCTGCCTTTCTTGGTGCCGCTCTGAACGAGCTGACCCGTGGTGCCGACCGTTACCGTCCAGGCGTACTTTCCTTCGGGTCTGCTCATAATAACATCCTTTCCGAAAAGTTATACAAATCATACTTTTCATACTTTGTATAACAAAACCTACTTCCCTTGTCGGGAGCTTTTTCCGAAAAGCAATTACTTTCTGTCAACACTGCGCTTGTCTGCATAGAATGGTTTGAAGCTTGCTTCAATCTATGACAAGGAGAAATCACTTTGGATATTATCACCCAAGCTATGGAAAGCTACGGAATTTCGCCGCTGCCGATGAAGGTCGCGGAAGCTATGGCTTACGTTCCGTTTCAGCAGTTCGGCTCCGATACCTATTCCCCCGCTCAGGCGCTTGAGGCGGGAACGGTTTATCCCGTACTCAACAAGCCCTTCTTCGGCTCGAAATGCGAGGTAAAGAATGATGACTGAACGCGAAATACTTCTCAAGAAGCTCTCGTCGTACTGCTTTATGGCTGACGACCTCAGGCTCTACCTTGACACTCACCCCTACGACAAGGACACAATCGCAAAGCTCAACGAATACACCGAAAAGGCAAACAAGCTCAAAGCGGAATTTGAGAGCAAATACGGTCCTCTGACCGCGTCCGAAAACGACGCCAACAGATGGAAATGGATAAAAGCCCCCTGGCCCTGGGAAACGGAGGATATTGACTGATGTTTGTTTACGAAAAGAAATTACAGTACCCTGTCAACATTAAAACCCCCAACCCGAAGCTCGCAAAGCTCATCAGTAGCCAATTTGGCGGTCCCGATGGCGAATTAGGTGCCTCGCTGAGATACCTCAGCCAGCGCTACACAATGCCGCTTCCCGAGCTCAAAGCCACCCTCACGGACATAGGGACAGGAGCACCTGCGTCGGGTAAAATAATGTGATTTTGTAAACATTCTTCAATTTCAGCCTTACCTTTGAGGATCTTAGCCTGCCATTTCTCCGGAATCAGCTTCAAATGCACATCTATGCTTCTGTCCCTGTAGACTACGATTTTGTCAACCAGGTTGCGATAGAATGTGTCGTCCCACTCCTCTCCTACTGTTATTGAGTTCACATATTCAGATACGCTTTTCAGGATTTGCGCCTTATCGTCAACGAGGGCGCTTTTTTCTTTTTCTGTTTTAAGCTTTCTTATCAGCTCGGAATGTTCGGAGTTGAGTCTTTCGGTCGCTTTCTTGTACTCGGAAGTTTCAACATCACCCGACAGGCACATATCGAGGAGCTTTTCTTTTTTTGCTTCAAGCTTTTCTATTTCCTTTTCAAAGAACTCCACGCTGTTTTTATCGGCGCAGATTTTTAAGACTTCCTCTATTGTATCGACTACGCTGTCGAGCAAGTCCTGACGCTGCCTAATAATATCTCCGACTATATACTTTAGTATCAGTCTGATATCGTTATCGTTAAGGTTGAAGTTATCGCAGCCGACCTTCTCACCTGTCTGCGTTGTCCTCGGCTTACCCTCACGGTTCTTGGTTATGCACGTCCAGTTTTCATAGCGATTGCCGTTCGGACACTTCTTTAATGAATGCACATAAGTCGCTCCGCACTCGCCGCAGATGATTTTACCTGACAGCGCGTAACGGTTTGAATAGCTCCCGTTTTTGCAGTGAAGTTCGTGTCTGCGTTGTATCTCTCGCTGAACCGCTTCGAAGGTTTCGCGGTCAATTATCGGCTCGTGGTGGTCTTTGATTACCACATAATCGAGCTCTCCCCTGTTATATTTTTTCTTGTGCGAAAGGTAGCTTTGAGTATAAGTCTTTTGCTGAACAAGGTCGCCGCAGTATTTTTCATTTTTGAGGAGTCTGAGAATTACAGTATGCGACCATTCTTTCATACGGCTCGCGGTTTTGATCCCCGCCTCCTTGAGCTCGTTTGCAATGACGTGACAACCTTTACCCTCGTTGAGATATTTATAAAATATCATCCGCACAATCTCTGCGCCTTCCTCGTTGATAATAAGCTTGCCGTCGCGGACATCATAGCCGAGCATATCTCGTCCGAATACCACGCCCTGTTCCATTCGTCTGCGTTGTCCCCAGCGTACACGCTCGGAAGTCTTTCGGCTTTCCTCCTGAGCTAGTGAAGCCATCATAGCAAGGCGGAACTCGTGGTCGGGCTGGTCGGTATCGATGTTGTCGTTCATAAATATCAACCGTATTCCGCACTCACGAAGCTCGCGCGTATACTTTATACTATCGAGCAGGTTTCGGGCGAAACGTGAAACCTCTTTGGTGATAATCATATCGAATTTGCCGTCCTTACCGTCCTGAACCATTCGGTTAAAGCTATCGCGCTTTTCGGTATTTGTGCCCGTTATACCTTCGTCGACATAGATTTCATAGAGCTCCCACAGCGGATTGCGGGCTATGTACTCGTCAAAATATCTCTGCTGACTTTCGAGCGAATTCGCCTGGTCGAGCTTATCTGTTGACACCCTACAATAAGCGGCAACCCTCATTACCTGACCTGAATTTTTCATTACTTCATCTCCTTTCAACACACAAGTATATTCAAACAATTCCAAATGTCCAGATATTTTTTTGTATATGGGGCGACAATCAAGCCGCCCCGTCTATTCGTTTTATGCATTCCTCGCATTGCTTTTGATTCATTATTCCTTTGTTTTTTAACGCGAGGACTATTGATTTTTTAATTTGATTTTCAGATTCCTTGCATAGAATAACCCTCTCGGGCTTTTCGGTAAATATAATTTTTGTTTTCAAAATAAACCACCGAAAGAATCTATGCTAAAGTCAATTTCCTTATGATGACATCACTTCAATTCTAATTAATTGTAATATAATATTCATTCTCATTTTTGATATTCCTTTCTTGTTACATTGATAATCCCATCTGCTGCTCGTAATCCTCCTGCGTACAGTAATAAACAAATGCCTCATTGGTGATTTTTCTGCCGAGAAGTTTTTCGAGTTCACGCTTTTTATTGGGATTGATTTCGTTGATATAATCGGGTGTAAAATAATAGTGGAAGTCGCTCGGAATTGACGAGAGCAGGTCGCCGATTTGCGATATCAAATCATTTGAGTACGTCATCTTAAAGCGGTCGTTATGAATCGGCGTTGCGTAGTTTTGATACATTTTCGCGATTCCGCTTTCGCATCCACCCATAGCATAATATATTTCAAGATTTTTCTTTAAGAAAATCTCATCAAAGAGTTTGATATCACGGCACTTATGACCGTCGGGAGTGGTAAAAGTAATGTATTTATGGTTATCATCCCAACGAACTTTGTAGCCGTAATCCTCCATGCATCCGATAAAACCTTCTTTTGTATCCGACTCACACAGCGCGTAGTAAGCGTAACGTCTGAGCTCGTCCTTCCACTTTAAGTGGCGGGGATTCCTCGTTTTAACCTCCGTAACACTCAGCCCCTCAGCCTGACAAAGCTTGTTGGAATATTCTTTAAAGCGAAGCATTTCGTCGCGGCTCTGGTGGAACTTCTTTCCGTTTTTGAAGCTGACGGAGTTCAGAATCAAGTGGTTGTGGAGGTAATTTGTGTTCGTGTGGGTAGCGACTAACACCTGATAATCGGGAAAATACTCGGCTAACTTCAATCCGATTTCGTGAGCTTTACTGGGAGAAAGTCTGTCGTCAGGTGCGAAGGACTGGATGATATGATAGTAGCTTCTGCCGTCATTCTTACCATACTGACCTTTAACAAATCTGAATTCCTCCAGTGCGGTCTCGGGAGAACAATTCAAACCGTCAATCAGTTTTCGCTCGGTTGCTTCATCTCGGGTGACATAATTAAATATATTATTCATCGGACTGCACGCGTTAACGTATTTAACGA
>ONAL01000037.1 GCA_900315785.1 uncultured Eubacteriales bacterium | reverse complement strand
CGACCGCGAATCCGACCAGAAGGCGCTCACCTACGGCAGTATGTTCGAGGACAAGGACGCTTCGGGCGAGGACGTTGTGATTATCAAAACAAAAGTAAAATAATGTCAAACAACAAGGGTGGCTGAGTTTACAGCCACCCTTGTTCTATCTCTTTTTGTATAATACGAGCTCGAGGTTTACATACGCGCCGACCAGTGCGTTTAGTTTCTCAAGCTCAGGCATACCCTCGATGTTGAGGCCGTTGATTTCCGCAATCAGCTCTGTTCGATTTCGCTGAGCAGGTTTTCAAACGCGTCGCTCCAGCCGTCAATCTCAAAGCTTCCGCCGCCGTTTGTGGAACGGAGCTTCGAATCGTTCATATCCTGTCCGTAAGCGAACAGCTCGCCGAGGTAGATTTCGTATCCGTTTTTCAGGCAAACCTCGCAAAACCGCTTCATCGGGTCGCCGCTTCTGCCTGCCTTCAAAAGCTCTGCTTTGAGCTCCTCTTTTTGCTTTGTATCCGCGAGCAATCGCCTCAATTCGTGCTCTATCATCATATCACCCCATCAAATTTAATAATATCATATTTATACATAAATATCAAATTATTCTTTATGCTGAAATTTGCCGAAATGCCCGATTTTTCTTGCTTTTGAGGCGGTTTGTGAGTATAATGTATAGTGTATGGCTATGTGCCTTTTTACGGAGGTAGATTATGAAGAAATTATCCCGAATCATCGCGTCGGCGGCTTTATGCGTTATGATGGGTGTTATGCTTGTCACGACAGCCTTTGCCGCAAGCACGGCTTATGAAGTCCGCGAGCTTAATATGAGCATTCCGATTGAGAACGATATGCTCGTCATCACTCGTGACAGCAAAAAGACAGACTCGTTCTTCTCCAAGTTCAAGCTTGAGAAGGAGTACGAGGAGACTATGAACAAGCTCAAGGACGGCAACATCTACCTTGAGGCTATGAAGGACGACAGCTCACTGACCCTTACGGTCACAATGACCAAGACCTCGGACAGCGAATCCATCGGCAACTACACCAAGCTTTCCGACGACGAGCTGACAGACGTCAAGACAAAGCTCCTCGAGGACTCTCTCTACAAATCCGCGTCTTACGTCGATTACAAGGGTATCAAGTACATAAACCTTGCTATGAGCTACAAGGAAGGCAAAAAGACAGTCTACGCTCAGCAGTACAACACGGTTATCAACGGCGAGAACATCAACATCACTCTTCAGTCCGCACCCGGCAAAAAGCTCACCAAGGACAACAAGGATATGCTCGCAAAGACCGTCGAGGGCACAACCATTCTGGAAAAGAACTTCTTCACCGAGAACAAGATGCTGCTCATCTACATCGGAGCGGGAGTTTTCGGCGTGGCGCTTGTTGTGGTTGTCCTCGTAATCTTAATCAAGAGAATTAAGAACCCGAACCTTAAACATAAGAATCTGGTTCACGAGCTTGCTCACGAGCATAAGCTTACAAAGACCACTCAGATTCCGAGAAAGACAATCTTCGACGTCACCAAGCCGACAAACAGCTTTTTGACAAATTACGAGCCTGTAGAGGAAATCGACAGGAAGGACAGCAAAAAGGCGCAGCCTGTCGCCGAAAAGGTTCAGACCGCAAAGGCGGTATCCGCTCCCGTCGTTGAGGAAGAGGAAGCGCCTGTTCAGGTTGTCGAGGAAGCTGTCGAGGTTCAGCCCGAGACAGTACGTCCCGAGCCTGTAGCGGTTGAGGAACCCGAGGTTCAGGAGCCTGAGGCAGAGGAAATCGTCGAGGAGACAGTTTCCGCAGAGGAAGGCTTCGACGCGGTCGCCGATTACTTTGACGACGGCGACGAGCAGGAAATCTATGCCGAAGAGGAACCCGTTCAGCCTGTTCAGACCGCTGAGGTTGAGAACTACGACAGAGACGATACGCCTGTCCAGAGCTATCCCGAATACGACGAGGATTACGAGGAGCCCTACATTCCCGAGGGCGGCAGCGCTTGGGAAACAACCAAGAAGATTTTCTGCGCAATCGGCAGAGGAATTGTAAAGGTGTTCAAGGCTATCTTCCTCGCAATCTGGGTTGCGATTACACACTGCAAGTACTTCTGCATAAACCTCTCAAGGCTTATCAAGCGCAAGAGAGCTCAGAAAAAGCACGCAAAGCTTCAGGAAGAACGCCGCAGACAGGCTTCCGAGCAGAGACGCGCTCAGCGTGAGGCTTCACGAAACAGAACAGCGGCTCCGAGGGGCAACAACGGACTTGTCAAGGTTCATTCCCGAGAGGAGAGAGCGCCGAGGGACAGAAGCTCACGCACGGCTTACCCCTCGAGAAGACGCTCTGACGACAGAAGGAGATAAATTTGACTTTACTTATTAAGAACGCGCGGGTTATTGACCCGTCGCAGAATTTGGATAAAACAGCCGATATCCTCGTGGAGAACGGACACGTTTGCGCAATCGGCAGCTTTGATACGGCTGACGAGATAATCAACGCCGACGGACTTATCGCCGCTCCGGGACTTGTGGATATGCACGTGCATTTGCGCGACCCGGGTCAGACGCACAAGGAGGATATCCTTACAGGCTGCAGCGCGGCTGCTGCGGGCGGAGTTACCAGCCTGCTCGCAATGCCGAACACCAGCCCAACGACTGACAATGCCGACACGGTCAGGTATATCCTCGACAAGGCAAAGGGCGCGAGCGCAAAGGTCTATGTCGCAGCCTCGATAACAAAGGGGCTCAAAAGTGAACAGGCTACCGACCTTGAAGAGCTCAAGGCGGCGGGAGCGACAGCTCTTTCAGACGACGGACGACCTGTCGAGAACACAGAGATGCTCATCAGCGCGATGAAGGCGGCTCCGTCTCTCGGACTTGCGGTAACGGCTCACTGCGAGAGCCTGCCGATTGCCGACGGCGGCATAATGAACGAGGGCGAGGTTTCGCGCGAGCTCGGCGTAAAGGGTATTCCCGATTCCGCCGAGGATTGCGGAACAATGCGCGAGGTAAGCTTCGCGGACGCTCTGGGTGTTCCCGTTCACATCTGCCACGTCAGCACCAAGAACTCGGTCAAGCTCATTCGCGACGCGAAGAAGCGCGGCGTCAAGGTGACTGCCGAGACAGCTCCGCATTATTTCAGCCTTACCGAAAAGGAGCTTCTGAAGCGCGACGCCGATTTCAGAATGAATCCGCCTCTCAGACGTGAGGAGGACAGACTTGAAATCATCAAGGGTCTCAGGGACGGTACGCTCGACTGTATTGCTACCGACCACGCTCCCCACGCTCCCGAGGAAAAGGCAGATTTTGAAAAAGCTCCCAACGGCTCGATTGGTATGGAAACCTCTCTGAGCGTCGGGGTTACATATCTCGTCAAAACAGGCGAGCTCACAATCAATCAGCTGATTGAAAAAATGTCAACCGCTCCCGCAAGAATCCTCGGACTTGACGCGGGTACTCTCGCTGTCGGCGCTCCAGCCGATATCGTGATTTTCGACCTGGACGACCGATACCGCGTGGACGTAACCAAGCTCCACGGCAAGAGCCGCAACACACCCTTCAAGGGCAGAGAGCTCTTCGGCAAGGTAAAGTACACCGTCCTCGACGGCAAAATCGTTTTCGGCGAGATTTAAATATTTGAGGTGATTTTTATGGCAAAAGGTAATCTTCTCTCCGTTCGTGAGGACGTCAGGGTTCTTGACGCAACTCTCCGTGACGGAGGACTTTGCAACGACTTTTTCTTTACGGACGAATTTGTATCCGACCTGTATCACGCCAACATCAAGTCGGGCGTAGACTATATGGAGTTCGGTTACAAGGCTTCCAAGGATTTGTTCGACCCCGACAAGTTCGGCAAGTGGAAATTCTGCGACGATGATGATATCAGAGCGATTGTCGGCGAAAACGATAGCCCGATGAAAATCGGCGTTATGGCTGACGTAGGTCGCTGCGACTTCAAGCGCGATATCCGTCCCAAGAACGAAAGCCCCGTCGACCTTATCCGCGTGGCTACATACATCAACACAATCCCCGTGGCTTGTCAGATTGTCGAGCACTGTCACAAGCTCGGCTATGAAACTGCAATCAACATTATGGCGATTTCCAAGGAAAGAACAGAGGACATCCGCGAGGCTCTCGACATCTTCGGTCAGACCCCCGTCAACACCTTCTACATCGTAGACAGCTACGGCGCGTTCTATCCCGAACAGATTCGCCGCTACGCTCAGATGTACCTCGAGTACGCCGACAAGTACGGCAAGAACGTCGGTATCCACACCCACGACAACCAGTCTCTGGCGTTCGCAAACACAATCGACGCTCTCCCCGAGGGCGTAAGCTACCTCGACGCTACCGCTATGGGTATGGGCAGAGGCGCGGGCAACTGCCGCAGCGAGCTGCTTATCGGCTTCCTCAAGAACCCGAAATACCGTCCCGAGCCGATTCTCGACTTCATCGAGAAGCATATGCTCGATATGAAGGCTTCGGGCGTTCAGTGGGGATTTGACATTCCCTACATCATCACGGGTCAGAGAAACTCTCATCCGCGCACGGCAATCGCATTCCAGAAGGCTCACCGCAAGGACTACCGCAACTTCCGCTTCGAGCTTATGGATTATGATTAATTTATATTTTACGGTGATTTTATGGACAGATTAATTGACAAGATTATTGAGCTTCAGAACCCAACGGTCGCGGGTCTCGACCCAAAGCTCGACTTCGTTCCCGAGTACATCAAGGAAGAGTGCTTCAAAAAGTACGGCAAAACCCTCGAGGGCGCCGCTGCGGCTCTTCTGGAGTTCAACATTCAGCTTATCGACGCGCTCTGCGATATCGTTCCCGCGGTCAAGCCTCAGGCGGCGTACTATGAAATGTACGGCTGGCAGGGTGTAAGAGCGCTTTCTGAGACTATCAGCTATGCCAAGTCAAAGGGTATGTACGTCATCACTGACGGCAAGCGCAACGATATCGGCACCACGATGGAAGCCTACGCCAAGGCTCACCTCGGCACAACCGATATCGGCGGAGAAGAGGTCGAAGCCTTCGGCGCGGACGCTCTGACCGTCAACGGCTACCTCGGTTCGGACGGTATCAATCCTCTGCTCGATATCTGCAAGAGCAGAGACAAGAGCATTTTTGCTCTCGTAAAAACCTCTAACCCGAGCTCAGGCGAGCTTCAGGACAGAAAGATTGACTCAAAGACAGTCTACGAGACAATGGGCGATATGTGCGAGAGCTGGGGCGAGAGCACACGCGGCAAATACGGCTACAGCGCCGTCGGAGCTGTTGTGGGCGCTACCTATCCCGAAATGCTCAGGGAGCTCAGAGAAAAGCTTCCTCACACCTTCTTCCTTGTTCCGGGTTACGGCGCACAGGGCGGCGGGGCCGAGGACGCGAAGTTCGCGTTTGACAAGAACGGTATCGGCGCGATAGTCAACTCCAGCCGAGGCATTATGTGCGCTTGGAAAAAGGAGCAGAACGCGACTGAGCGCGATTTCGCGGCTGCCGCGAGACGTGAGGCGCTGCGTATGCGCGACGACCTCAGAGGCGTTATCGGCGATATGAAAGCCCTTTAAAGGCTTGTCACGAAGCCCCAATTATTGTTAAATTATTGACAACTAACCGAGTTTGGTGCTATAATACCGATTGGTATTATGTTTTATAGTATTTTTTAATAGCATTCTATTTTGTAAAGGAGTAATTGAAATGGCAAGAGTTTACAACTTTTCGGCAGGTCCGGCAGTTCTTCCGGAGTCTGTTCTGAAAGAGGCCGCAGAGGAGATGCTCGATTATAAGGGCAGCGGAATGTCCGTAATGGAGATGAGCCACCGCTCAAAGTGGTTT
Source organism: uncultured Eubacteriales bacterium (assembly GCA_900315785.1). Taxonomy (GTDB): domain Bacteria; phylum Bacillota; class Clostridia; order Oscillospirales; family Acutalibacteraceae; genus Ruminococcoides. The sequence continues at coordinate 9,105 of ONAL01000037.1, read as the reverse complement.
GACGACATCATCAAGGACGCCGAGAAAGATTTAAGAGAGCTTATGAACATCCCCGACAACTACAAGGTTCTCTTCTTACAGGGCGGCGCAAGCCTCCAGTTCGCGGCTATTCCGATGAACCTGATGAAGAACAAGGTTGCTGACTACATTGTTACAGGTCAGTGGGCAAAGAAGGCTTTCGCCGAGGCTAAGATTTACGGCACAGCCAACAAGATTGCCACATCCGAGGACAAGACCTTCTCCTATATTCCCGATTGTTCCGACCTTCCCATCAGCGAGGACGCAGACTATGTTTACATCTGCGAGAACAACACAATCTACGGCACAAAGTTCCACGAGCTCCCGAACACTAAGGGCAAGCCCCTCGTTTCCGACGTAAGCTCATGCTTCCTTTCCGAGCCTGTTGACGTTGAGAAGTACGGCGTAATCTACGCAGGCGTTCAGAAGAACGCGGGTCCCGCAGGCTTACAGGTAGTTATCATCCGTGAGGATTTAATCTCCGATGACGTGCTTCCCTGCACTCCCACAATGATGAAGTATAAGACACAGGCTGACGCAGGCTCTCTCTACAACACACCTCCCTGCTACGATATCTATATCTGCGGCAAAATCTTCAAGTGGATTAAGGATATGGGCGGTCTCGAGGAAATGAAGAAGTACAACGAGAAGAAGGCTGCAATCCTTTACGACTTCCTCGACCAGAGCAAGATGTTCAAGGGCACAGTTGTAAAGAAGGACCGTTCCTTAATGAACGTTCCCTTTGTTACAGGCGACGCTGACCTCGACGCTAAGTTCGTCAAGGAAGCTACAGCCGCAGGCTTCGTAAACCTCAAGGGTCACCGCACAGTAGGCGGTATGAGAGCTTCTATCTACAACGCTATGCCGATTGAGGGCGTAGAAAAGCTCGTAGAGTTTATGAAGAAGTTCGAAGCTGAAAATTCTTAATCAAAGAAGGTAATTTTATGTACAACGTTTTAACTTTAAACAAAATCTCTCCCAACGGCACATCACGTCTCGGCGCTGACTACAACGTCGGCGACGCTGTCGAGAACCCCGCCGCTGTACTCGTTCGTTCCGCTTCCATGCACGACATGGAAATGCCCGAGAGCCTTCTCGCAATCGCTCGCTGCGGCGCAGGTACAAACAACATTCCCAAGGACGCTTGCGCTGACAAGGGTATCGTTGTTTTCAACACTCCCGGCGCTAACGCTAACGCTGTTAAGGAGCTCGTGCTCGCAGGCTTACTCCTCAGCTCCCGTAAGGTTGTCGAGGGTATCGAGTGGGCAAAGACACTCAAGGGTAACGGCGACGCTGTCGGCAAGATGGCTGAAAAAGGCAAGGGTCAGTTCGTAGGTCCCGAGATTCTCGGCAAAACCCTCGCGGTTGTCGGTCTCGGCGCTATCGGTATTCTTGTTGCGAATGCCGCTGTAGCTCTCGGTATGAAGGTTGTCGGCTACGACCCCTTCCTCTCCGTTAACAACGCTTTAAAGCTCGACCCCTCAATCAAGGTTTATCCCACAGTTGACGACGTTATCACTGTTGCCGATTATGTAACAGTTCACGTTCCGCTTCTCCCCGATACAAAGGATTTAATCGACGCTGACGCTATCGCAAAGATGAAGGACGGCGTTCGTATCCTCAACTTCAGCCGTGACGGTCTCGTAAACTGCGCTGCTGTTCTCGACGCTATCAAGAGCGGCAAGGTCAGCAAGTATGTTACAGACTTCGCTACAGACGATGTTCTCGCTGAGGACGGCGTAATCTGCCTGCCTCACCTCGGAGCTTCCACTCCCGAGTCAGAGGACAACTGTGCTGTTATGGCTGCCGACCAGATTATGGAGTATCTCGAGAGAGGTAACATCATCAACTCGGTTAACTTCCCGAACGTCACAATGGCTAAGTCGGGCGCGGTTCGTTACTGCGTGCTCTTCAAGGGCGACGCCGTAAAGGCTGTTACCGCTGCTGTTGACGGCTTAAAGGCTGTTGAGGCTAAGACAAGAGGCGACTACGGTTATGCAATCGTTGACGCTGACACAGACGCTTCCGCTGCGGCTTTAGAGGCTGTAGAGGGCGTTGTAAAGGTAAGAGTTATCAAATAATTACCGTAAATAATCGGAGCCGTCACAATGTGGCGGCTCTTACTTTTTGCAAAAGAAAACCGTTCCGATTTCGGAACGGTTCAGTTTATTTATCCCAGTTTTTAAACCCGAGGTTCTTGAGGTTGACCTTTGAATTGTTGTAGCAAATACTGTTGAAATCCGCTACTACACGGCTGAGCATTGAGTTTGCCTCGTTGTTTATCTGCTCCGAGTTTTGTTTTTTACCCAATGCGTGCTCATATTTCAGTCTGGTCGACTTGGATTTGTAGGCTGATTTTGTGAAATTAGCGCTGTAGTACAGATATTCGTAGTCTGAATTATCGCCGTAGCGGTAGAACGCGCTCCGTGCCTTTGCTCCGTTATAAACAAAGAGCGAAACGCCCGTTGTGTCATACTCGCTGTAGAACGCAATCATATTCGACTTTGTGTAGTAAGCGAGCGTGTAGGAAAATCCCGAAATGCTTGTGGTAACGGCGTAGCGGTTGTTGCCGCCGTAGTCGCTGTACTTGCCTTTTTGGGTCAGATAGTTCTTGACCTTGTTGAACGCCTGCTTCACGGTCATAGAGCTGTTCTTTACCGTGACCTTACAGGTGAATTTTTTGGAGCCGTATTTCGCGGTAATGGTCGCCTTGCCCGCTTTTTTTGCCTTAACGACGCCCTTGGAGCTTACTGTCGCTATTTTGCGGTTTGACGTTGACCACTTTACCTTTGACGCGTTCGCGTTTTTGAGCGTCAGAGTGAGCTTTTGCCCGACCTTGAGTGTCGCCGACTTTTTGCTGATTGAAACCGAAGTGCTGCTTACATTAATCTTTATGCCGTAGGGGCTTCCGTTCCACATTGCCGAAACAATTGCGGTTCCTGACTTTATGCCCTTGACGGTTCCCGACGCTGTTGTCGTCAACACAGAGGGGTTGTCGGATTCCCAGTGTACCGACACGGGGGTTCCGCTGCTGTCTCTGAATTTTACGGTAGCCATCTGACCCACCTTGAGATTCCTTGTAGATAAAATCCTAACCTCGGCGGCGCTTGCGGCAGTCGCCGTGAAAAGACCTAAAAGCATTATCAACGCGAGTGTGACAGACACTAATCTTTTAGTCATAGATATCACCTCATAATGATTATACCATATCCTGTGAAGGTTTTGTACTGTAAGATGTAATAAAACTTTACCCAAATAATTGTTGCAAATAACTAAACAATTTGAGCCCTTTTTGGGGAAAAGAAAAGACGGCGTTTGCCGTCTTTTGCTCAGCAGGGATACATCTCTTCGAACATCTTGATGCCCGACGGAGTGTGGAAAATATTTTCCTTAACATTCTTGGCGAGCTCGGGGCTGATGTGGTCGTCGTAGATGTTTACGAGGAAGTCAGCCTCGACGAGAATCGAATGAACCTTGTTGTCGATGCCCTTGTAGGTGTGGTGGTTCGCAATCAGATAGCAGACCTTGTCGATGAACTCCTCCTCAAATCCAAGCCCGCTCAGAAGCTTTTCGGCTTCCGCGGGACCCTCCTGCTCCTGGTACTTTCCGTCGGCGGAGCCGTATTTCTGCTCGCTGACTTTGATACCAATGTCGTGCGTTACGGCGGTAATCTCAAGCAGATAGAGCATATCGTCGGGAAGCTTTTCGTTAATCGCGAGCACCTTTGCAATGGTGTACACCTTCATAAAATGCTGAATACGCTTTGCGTCTCCGTGAAAATATTCAACCATTGCGTTAATGGTCTCGACTGTTTTCTTAGCCATTTTTATTTCTCCTTAATTTACGAATGTATTTAAAGGTTTCCTTTTCGCCCTTTTCGGCGAGCATTGTCAGCAAAAACTCGATGTCGTCCGAGGTTTTCGGGTGGAGAAGTCCGCCCCTGAGCCGCTTTGCCCGCATAAAATATTCGAGCGGATAGCTGTCCTTGTATTTGGCGCCGTTGTAGGTTTTGCTCGCCGCCACGCGGTCGCAGAACATCTCTATCAGAAACTTCTGCGGCATTTCAATTCCCTTGTAGACCTTGTCCTTCGGGTCATAGTCCGTCCAGTATTCGAAGTGATGACGGTTTCTGCCCTTGTGGTGAAGCCACGCCTTGGAATAGCCGTAGTCCTCGCGCTCGCCCTCGTTCGGAGAGCGGTTGCCGAGATAATATTTCGCCCCTGGGATAAACTCGGTAGGGGAGTACTTTGACAAATCGTGAAGCAGTCCGCGAATCGGAATTCCCGCGCGGAAGCAGTTGGCTATTACCTTGTGCCTGTGCTTCGTTATTGTCACAAAATGCTTAATCGGATGAGCCATTATTCCGCCGCAGCCTCGCTTGTTTCCTCGATATCAGCGTCGGTGATATCGCCTATCATTTCCTGAATTACGTCCAGCGAGGTGTAGCCCTGCATACCGAGGTCGTCGTAGGAAATCACAAAGGTGTTTCCGTCAAGCGCTCTGAGCTTCTTGAGCGTGTCGCTGAGGTTCAGGTGCTCCTTGACGCTCTCGTCCGCGACAAAAATGCAGTCGGGGTTCGCGAGTACAAGCTTCGCGGGGTCAACCACGTCGCTCTCGGCTTTCTCAAAAACATTCATCGAGCCCGTGAATGAGAGCATAGACGAGCGCCATGTGCTGCCTGTGACGGTCTTGATTGCGCCGTCGTCGATATAAAGATACGCCAGAGTGCTGACTGTCTTGTCGCGCTTTGCGGCGGTTCTGACGGTTTTGAGCGTGTTCTTGATTTCGCTGTAGGACTTCATCGCCTTCTCGTTTCCAACCACGTTGCCGCCGAGAATCGAGCCGATTTGCTTGTAAAGCACCTTGAGCTGTTTCAGCGTGTGAGCGTCCTCGGGCTGGAATACGGGGATTGAGCTCTCCTTGAGCTTGTCCAGAGCGGACTGGCAGAGGGTTTTGTCGGCAAAAACAATCTCAGCCTTTGCTTTTTTGATTTTGTCGACCGACGGGTCCTGAGCGGAGCCGACCGACGGAACAACCTTGAAGCTCTTCTGGTTTACCTCGTCGCTTCTGCCGACGGTTTTGCCGTCGTAGCCGATAGCCGTGATGATGTCGGCGAGGTTTTTGTTGAGGATAACAATGTTCTTGGGTTCCTGCTCTATCTTGATTTTGCCCACGGTTACGGGGTAATCCTTTTCCTCACCGCAGGAGCCGAGCGCGAGAGTTGAAAGCATAACAATTCCCGCCAGGGCGATTGATAATATTTTACGGATTTTCATAAGCAGCTCCTATACTATATTAATAGGGATTCTATAAACTGTTTTGCGCATCTGGGCGAGCGGCCGCCGCGTCCCAGCGCAAACCTTTCCGCTTCTATGGACAGCTCCTCGGGAGCTTTTTTGATACCTGCCTTGTCGGCAAGCGCGAAAACTATGTCGAGATACTCCTTCTTGTCGGGGTTTCCGAAGCATACGGAAAGTCCGAAACGGTCGGACAGCGAGAGCGTCTCCTGCATATTGTCGCGGCGATGTATGTCGTCGGTGTCCCTGTCCTGCCAGCTTTCCTTGACAAGATGACGGCGGTTTGACGTAGCGTAAATCAGCGCGTTGTCGGGTCTTGCGGCAAGTCCGCCCTCAAGCACCGCCTTGAGCGAGGTGTAGCTCTTGTCCTGTCTCTGGAACGAAAGGTCGTCTATGAAGATGATAAACTTCATCGGCAGAGCGGCAATTTTGTCCACGAGAATCGGGAACTCCGACAGCCTTTCCTTGGGCATTTCAACAATTCTGAGTCCCTTGTTTCTGAACGCGTTGCCGATAGCCTTGACCGTGGAGCTCTTGCCCGTGCCCATATCGCCGTAGAGCAGACAGTTGTTGCAGCTCTTTGAATCAAGGAACGCGAGAGTGTTCTCGATAACCTTGTCGCGCTGAGCCTCGTAGCCGATAAAGGACGACAGCTCGATTTTGTCGGGATGAACGACGGGACGGATATCGCCGTCACGCCAGATAAACGCCTTGTAGCGCGCGAACATTCCGCAGCCGTTCTGTCTGTAAAAGCCCGCAAGCTCGCTGAGCTTGACGTTTTCCGTGTTGAACTCGGGAACGGGCTCGCCCTGCTTCCATCTGGGGAGCGCGTTTGCGAGCTCTCGGATTTCGTATATATATTTGTACTCGTTGATTATCTCGTCGCATTCAAGCTTGCACACCTGAGAAATAACCTCGCAGTCGTGCGCCGCGGCTGCCGAAAGACCTGAGGGCAGCTCGCTGTCCTTGCCTGCCGCCGAAGCCAGCGAAAAGCAGTTTTCATCAAAAAGCGCCGACTGAGTGATATAGTAGGCGAGGTTCTCGGTAACGCCGCGCTCAGATAACAGCGAGTAAAACTCTCCGTACGCCGACAAAAACTCGTCGGGAGCGCTCTCGGCTGATTTGAGAAGCTCGAGGTAACGCTTGATTACCGTGCGCTCCAGAATTCCTCTGAAAACGGAGAGAGAGTTAAGCATAAGATAAGCTTTGTAGGTTTCTGTCATAAAAAACACCTCATATAATTTTACTCCATTTTCGTTATTTCGTCAATATATAACGTGCTTTATTGTGCCGCCGTTATACAAAACGCAAAGAAAAACGGTGTTGGAAAAAATTTAAAATAATTTCAAAAAACACTTGCATTTTGCGTTTCGTAGTGATATAATAACAAGGTCGTCGAAAGACGGTGAGGGTCCACCCGTTCCCATACCGAACACGGAAGTTAAGCTCAGTAGTGCCGACGATAGTTGGCTGGTGACGGCCTGTGAAAATAGGAAGATGCCAACATAATAAAGTGTCCACCCAATAGGGTGGGCGTTTTTCTTTATCGGAGCAAATTATGATTAATTTTATCGAAGGTCTCAGCTCCGTCTGGGACGTCCTCAAACAAAGTGAAAAACCGATAATCCTCTACGGAATGGGAGACGGCGCCGACAAGGTGCTCGCTCGGTTTGATAAGCTCGGCATAAAGGCGAGCGGAGTTATGGCGAGCGACGACTTTGTCCGCTATCAGAATTACCGCGGCTTTACCGTAAAGAAGCTGTCGGATTTCGAGTTGGAGCTCGGCGACTTTGTCGTTGCGCTCTGCTTTGCGAGCCAGCTTCCCGACGTAATGGCGAATATCAGACGCGTAGGGGAGCGTCACACCCTGCTTGTTCCGTCTGTTCCCGTTTTCGGGGATAATGTATTTGATTACGAGTTTTATAACTCAAATGAAGAGCGCTTCAATCAGGCGTACAGCCTGCTGTCCGACGAGCTCAGCCGAAGGGTGTTCAGGGATATTATCGCGTTCCAGTACAGCGGCGAGCTTCGGTATCTCGACAGCTGTACCACCGATAAGGACGAGGTTTTTGAAAATGTACTGAAGCTCGGCGAAAACGAATCCTATCTCGATTTGGGCGCGTACAACGGCGATACAATTGAGGAGTTCCTCGGCTGCTGCGGCGGCAGGTACGACAGCATAACCGCGCTTGAGCCGAACGCAAAGAGCTTTCAGAAGCTCAAGGACAGCGTTTTGGGGCTCGAACGCGTGAGCCTCTGGCAGCTCGCGTCATATAATAAAAATACTCTTATCAACTTCAACTCAAAAACAGGCAGAAACTGCGCGATTGACCCCAACGGCGCGCCTGTTCAGGCGGCTCGCGCCGACACAATTCTCTGCGGAAAGCGCGTAACCTATGCCAAGCTCGACGTCGAGGGAGCCGAGCGCGAAACGCTCGAGGGTATGGAGAACACAATCCGACTTTTCAAGCCGAAGCTCAACATCGCCGCATACCACCGAAGCGAGGATATTTTCGCGCTTATTCTGCAGCTTCACTCGCTTAACCCCGATTACCGCTTCTTTTTGAGACATCATCCGTACATACCGCACTGGGACACAAACCTTTACGCGGTATGAATATTGACATTATTCGTCAACGGTGATATAATTCTAATTAAGAACAAAAAGGCGGTGGCAAAATGGGCGAATATTTCAAGAATAAGAATAAGCCTGCCGTACCTGCGCCTCCGCTTAACGCGCTGAAAAAGCCCGAGGTCAAGAAGCCCGAGCGTGACGACAGACCCGAAAGGTGGAAGCCGAGAGCCTCGGTTTACGAGGAAATCGCCGAACGGCGCAAGAGCGAGAACCACTCAATCGGCGTTACACCGCCTGAGCTTCGCGACCAGGAAGAGGTCGACGACGTCAAGGTCTACACACCGTCAAAGAAAAAGCCCAAGATAAAGGCTGTCCGAATCCTCGATGAGGAAGAGGAGACCGAGAAGCCGAAGAAGGGCAAGACAATTTCTCCGCGAAAGCGCGCGGCTATGTGGATTGCGATAATCTCCGTGCTCAGCGTTATGTGTGTCGCCGCGGGCGTCGCCTACTGTGCCGTCAACGGTTACTTTGACGGATTAATAGGAATGCTTTAAAAAACCGCCTGAAAAGGCGGTTTTTGTTGTATATGTATATAAAGAAGAGCCGTCGCGGTGCGACGGCTCAATTCTATGCTTTATTACTTAACAACCTTGACCTTCATCTTGTAGGTCTTTACGCCGTTAATCTTGATTGTGATGGTTGCCTTACCAACCTTGTAGCCCTTAACGACAATCTTGTCTGCAGCCGCCTTTGAGGTAATCTTGGCAATCTTCTTGTTTGTGGACTTGTAGACATTCTTGATTGTGGAAGCTCTTCTGTAAAGCTTGAATACAAGTGTCTTGCCCTTCTTAATCTTGTAGGTCTTTTTGCTGTTGAGATAGGTTCTTGCTCTCTTGAGTACGGGGTTGTTGGTTACCGTAATCTTGCAGGAAAGCGTCTTTGTGCCTACCTTAACCTTGATTGTGGCTGAACCCTTCTGGAGAGTTGTGATAACGCCCTTAGAGGTGACTGTCGCAATCTTCTTGTTCGAGGTTGTGAATGTAACCTTGTTTGAGCCCTTGTTCTTAACGCCGAGAGTAAATCTCGAGCCTGCCATTGCCGACTTCTTGGTGAAGGTCAGCGAAGGAGCCTTTGTTGCGGGCTGAGTTGTCGGAGCCTGTGTTGTGGGCTCTGCTGTAGTCGGAGCTACAGTTGTCGGAGCAGCTGTTGTAGGCT